>DASZGG010000378.1:0-11079 GCA_035939025.1 Chthoniobacterales bacterium
CACAAAGTCAAAGACTTCGGGTTCCTGAAAAATCCCGATCTGACGATTCAACGGCATGCCTATGAGGTGTTTTATCAAGGACTGCAAAATGGCGTCCTCAAGGAATTGGGCCTTACCGGCGGCGAAATATTCGCTTACAAAATCACCGGCGGCAGTAATCTGGACCTGCCTGACCTTGCAGTCGCGGTCGATGGGACTGAGCTGAGTTTCGAAAAAGACATTTACCCGAATTACAAGCTCATTCTCTGTATCTCGACATTCTCGGCCACAGCGCCGCTGACGGCTTTCGCAAAGCAGTATGGTTTCCGCGGCGCTACCCTGCACGGCTTGAATCAGATCATCCTTAACAGCGGGCTGGCGGTTGACTACGACCAAGTGAGCAAGAATGCCGAGAAGCTTCGCCTCGGTATGACACGGGCTGACTGGGTCGAGATCGATTTCACCTATGGTAAGGACGAGTTTGGCCTCCACTTGGACCTAGGTCAGCAAGAGGCGCAGAAAAGTCATGGCCTCTGTCGCGGCGGTCCGGACATCGCAAACTTGCCCGCAGGTGAGATTTATTACGTGCCGACCGACGGCTCGGGTCGCTTTCCGCTGACGTTCGAGGATGGCACAATCGGTTTGATGACCGTGAAAGGCGGTCGGATCGTCGACTCAAAACTTCTCAAAGGCAACCAAGAGACCATCGACGAACATCAGCGCAAGATCCAATCCGATCCGGCCACTGGTGAATTAGGAGAACTGGGTTTCGGCACGCAGCTTCTCCCTGTTTCGGGTCGTGACATTCAAGATGAGAAGGTGCTTGGTACGTTGCATGTCGCAACTGGACGCAGTGATCATCTTGGCGGTCATCTCACGCCGGACAAGTTCAAGAGCAAGAAGAATGCGACCCATGACGATATCTTGTTTGCTCCACACAAAACGCCGGAGATCAATGTGTCGCAGGTGCGCATGCGGCGAAACGGCAAGACCGAGGTACTGATCGAGAACTTTCAACCGGCAGGCTACATGGCTGATCTGCTGGCCTGAATCAGCCAGATGTCCGAGATAGCGTTTTCCTACTAAGTCGCGGTGTCGAATTTCTACGAGAGCGACGATTTGGTCGATCAGTATCTCCTGTTCCATTACGGAACGGCTGACGATCAACTTCCCTACCCGTTTGGCCCACGCGATGCGCTTTTTTACCCGATCCGCTGTGTCAGCGATTTCCTGCCGACGATCGGCACGGTCGAACGGGCGTTGGATTTGGGCTGTGCAGTGGGGCGGTCCACGTTCGAGCTATCGCGGTGGGCCCGCCAAGTTGTTGGAATCGATTTGTCTCATCGTTTTGTGGCGGCCGCGAACCGTGTCCGGGAAACAGGTCAAATCGAGATCCGACGGATAGAAGAGGGCGAGATCGTTACCCGATTGACAAGGGAATTACCGCTCGAGCTTCGCAGAGATAGATGCCAATTTGAGGTCGGTGATGCTACGGGGTTACGTACGGATATTGGCGGATTTGACGTGGTTCTCGCCGCGAATTTGATCGATCGCGTTAAATCGCCGAGGGATTTGCTCGAATCTTTTTCGGCCCTTGTTCATCTTGGCGGCCATTTGATTTTGTCCTCTCCCTACACGTGGATGGAGGAATTTACACCGAAGTCCGATTGGCTCGGAGGCAAATGTGACACGTCAGGGGGCGCAGCGTCTACCCTTGAGCGGATAAAGAGCGTCATCCACGGCTCATTTGATCTCAAACTGACGAAGGATATTCCGTTCCTGATCCGGGAGCATGCTCGAAAGTTTCAGTGGAGTGTGGCGCAAGCGACCGTGTGGCGACGGAGATAATGGTTTTAAGTTTTGGGTTTTGGGTTTTGGGTTTTGCGTACGCAAGTCACGCCCAGATCACGCAAAACTCAAAACCCAAAACGCAAAACTCAAAACCTAAAACTAATGCCCCGCAGGAGTGGGTTGCGCGGCAGGAGTGGGTTGCGCCGCAGGAGGTCGCCGAACGGTCGGAGGCGGCGGCCCACCCATTGTCGGCGTCAGTTGGAGGGTTTGGCGCATGTTGTCATAGCCAACAACCAATGCTTCAAGCGTATAGGTCCGCCCGGCAACCATATCACGAGTCGAAACGTTTCCAACGAACTCCGCTCGTTCCCCGGGATTGATAATAACGTAACCCGGAGTCTGATTGACCGGTTGATCGTCAGACCATTGGGCAAGTTTTTTGCCGCTCACATCCCGAAGGATGAAATCGTATTTCCGGCTGTCGTTAAATTGAAGGTTCGCCGACTTTTTTGACCGATTGATTAGCTGAAGATGAACCTCCAGAGATCGCGCCTCGGAAAGCCTGATGATGTCCGGGTTCACCTTAACCCGCATCTCCAGCCCGTAGTAAAGCGGACCGGTAATCGGACCGAACGGACTGGACTTATTGGCTTTGGCTATGGCCGTCTCGGACTGATCCTTCTTGCCGTTTCCCATGAAAGGGATCCACCGGTAGACTCCGCTCGAGGAGGAGCATCCGGCTAGTGCGACCACCAAAGCGGCACAGACCGTAACACGAAAATTCATTGTGACCGTTTAGCGGATGACGCCGCTGGTTGCAAACCCTATCCGATGTCGCCAGAGTGGTTTATGCGTCGTGCTATCGTTTCGGTGACCGTCAGAGGAATCATGATGTCAGCCGTCTTACTCTTCACCCAAACTGAATTCTCCGTGCTGGGACAGTCAGCTAAAATTATCTTACCAACAGAAGACCACGCCCTGCTCACCGGCGATTACGCGTCATTTTATCAGTACGTCAAACGCGATTTCGAGGGACAGGTCGGGGATGCGTGGGAAGGCGGCCAATACGGATTTGTTCGCAATCCCAGGAGAATCGGGACGGCCGTGCTTTATACGCGCTTTCACGAGGGGATCGACATCCGGCCACTCCTGCGGGACACGAATGGCGAGCCATTGGACGTCGTTCACGCAGTCGCCGCAGGAAAAGTGGTGTACACAAATACTGTTCCAGCCTATTCGAACTATGGTCGGTATATCGTGATTGAACACCAGCTCGATGGATGCCCGTACTACAGTCTTTATGCACATCTCAGCGCGATTCGCGTTAAGACCGGTGATCCAGTCGCGCAAAGCGATCCAATCGGCGTTATGGGGCATACCGGCGAGGGCATCGATCGGGAAAGAGCTCATCTTCACCTCGAATTGAACCTCCTCTTAAATGCTGATTTCGACAGGTGGTCTGCAAAGTATTTTCCAAGAGATGGAAATCGCCACGGCATTTACAATGGCCAGAACCTGGATGGGTTTGATATCGCCAGGTTTTACCTGGAGCTGAACAAAAATCCTCGATTAACGGTTCCGCAGTTCTTCCAGGAAGAGACAACCTGGTACCGCGCGCTACTACCGGCGTCGAAACGCATGGACCTTCTCCAGCGGTACCCCTGGTTATCGGGAGGTCAGGCGGAGGCGAAGTCATGGGAAGTTTCATTTAACCAAGCCGGGATTCCGATTCATTTCAATGCTAGCGAAAGCGTTGTGGAAAAGCCGGTTCTTTCTTGGGTGAAGCCCTCACCCTATCCCTATGCCCTTCAGACCAGAGGTTATATTCAGGGAAGCGGATCGAATTATAGTTTCAGCCAAGAGGGAGAACGTTACCTCGATCTGATCAGCCCCGCTCAATGATCGAACAAGCCATAGTGTTCTTCGACGGGGTGTGCGGGTTGTGTAACCGAACTGTCGATTTTGTTCTCAGCGAAGACCGCGAACGAAACTTTCTCTTTTCGCCGTTGCAAGGAGAAACATTCCAAAGAATAGCCCGAGACCATCCTGAGACAATGAATGTGGACTCGATCTTCGTTCTTCGACGGAAACCCGATGGGGAAGAGTTGCTCCTGAGGAGCGATGCGATTCTCTACATCCTCAACAAACTGCCGAGATTCCGTTGGCTGGGGCGGCTCGGGTACCTCTGTCCCGCTCCTATCCGCAACATTCTCTACCGACTGATCGCCGCAACGCGGTATCCAATCTGGGGCAAACGCGATTCGTGCCGGTTGCCCACGTCCGAGGAGAAAACGAGATTTTTGCCGTGAAAGCGGTTTAAATCCCTAGCCTGTATCGCTCACAAATCCTTGAACTCAAGTACTCGAGAAGTCAGGAGTTCGGAATATAGAAGCCTGGGGCTCCAAGAAAACAATGACTGCTTCACTTGCTCGTCTGTTCAAGAGCTTTGTCGGTTGACTTGCCAGCGCCGGAAGTTCGCGTAACTCTTTTCGAGCACAATGTACCAACTGCTTGTTCTAATCCTTCTTGTTCCCTTTTTTGCGCGCGGAGAGGATCGCATCAGTCCCTCAGTCGCGCAGTTGATAATCGGCGTCGCGCCAACCTGGAACAGCATGAACGGTCAGCTTCAGCGACTCGATAGGACTAGGGACGGATGGCGCGCGGCTGGTTCCCCGGTTCCGGTACTCTTCGGAAAGTCCGGCTTAGCCTGGGGACGAGGTCTGATTAATGGCCAGGAGGACGGTCCCATTAAGATGGAACACGACCATCGGGCTCCTGCCGGGGTCTTTCGGATCGGAACGATCTATACCTACGACAGGTCTCTACCGCTCGGCGCGAACTACCCATTCCACACGGTCGGACCAGGTGATGCCTGGGTGGACGATATTCACAACAGCGATTACAATCAGCACGTTACGGTGGACGCCAAGAATCCCCCGGCCTGGTTCGAAAAACAAAAAATGCGCCGTGGCGACTTCGCGTATCGCTGGCTCGTTGAAATTCGGCACAATGCAGATCCGCCGGTGCCGGGATTTGGCAGTGCGATCTTTTTTCACATTCGGCGAGGACCAGCTCGACCCTCCGCCGGCTGCACGACCATGGCTGAAAGCGCACTAGTTGAATTGATTTGCTGGCTGCGAGCGACTGCAAATCCTGAGTATGTCTGCCTTCCGAAGTCGGAGTACCTGAATCGCTGGAGAGCATGGGGCTTACCAGATCCGGCGGTCACCGCGTTGTTTTGAGCGTTCTTCCAGGGTAAGCGAAAGCTCCAGCTTTTGCCTCTTTCCTGGTGAAGAGTGGAAACGAAGAGGCAAAGGCTGGAGCTTTCGACTACTATCCTGACTAGCAAAATAAAATCACCCATTCAGGTGATTGGAAACGAATAATGATACGATAGATTGTCGACCTAACCGGCTCGGGCTGGCCAGGGACTGACCATGCTGATAGCCGAAAAAATCCGAGCACAAATGATTATACTTGAAATCCTGGAGCACATTGAGGACGCGGATCTGGAAGATTGGCTTACAGCCGCATTTATCGAAAATGAGCATCAACTGCCACTAAAAGAGTTGTGCACTAACGATGGCTATCCTTCCCCGTCTGGCGTGGTGGACATCTGGATGGTGGAAATTACAAGCCGAAATGGGAATGTCTGGAGCGGCAAATTCAACGTCGAATTTTCTGAAGAATCCAAAAACGGTTCTGAAACCGCGCACTGGGCGGAGCACCAAAGTGGAGAAATCCTCTTCACTCTCGACATAAAAACCGCCGAGATCACCTTCAAAACGGATGCCTTGGCGCTCGGCCGCAAAAAGGATCTTAATTCGGAGCTCGTTGCGTCTTAGCCATGCTGATTGGGCGCGGTTCAAAGTAGCATAGGCTTCCAGCCTGTATTTTTCGCACCGAACGCCTGAGGATCCGCGACGGCCAAAGGTCGCCAAGCGAAGGCTCCAGGCTTTGCCTGCGTGGCGCGCCGCAGCCGGCAAAGGCTGGAGCCTTCGCTTACGCTGCCTCAACGCCGGTCCATGCGAATTCCATTTGAGGAACTTCGCCGGGCCGTCCAATTTAGAAACATGGTCGGAAAAAGGAAGAGCGCTCTCGTCCTGATAGGTCATGGTTCAACTCTGAATCCAGATTCAAGTGCACCAACCTTCCAGCACGCGGACGAGATTAGCCGTCGCGAGCTTTTCGCCGAGGTCTATTGCGGCTTCTGGAAGGAAGAACCGAGCCTTCGAGAAATTTTGCGTATGGTCGAAAGCGACGATATATACGTCGTACCAAACTTTATTAGCGAAGGTTACTTCACCGAGACGATTATCCCCAGAGAACTGGAACTCACCGGACCTGTCACTCGTCGATCCGGGAAAACTATTAAGTATTGCGAACCGGTCGGAAACGATCCCCGCATGATCGATCTCCTGCTTCACCGCGCGCGAGAAGCGGCTCCGAATGTTCCGCCCGATAAGGCTAGTCTCTTGATCGTTGGTCACGGCACAAAACTCAACCAGAAGTCTGCGGAAGCCGCTCAACACCAAGTCGCGGTAATCAGGAAGAAACGGTTATACGCCGAGGTCTCCGAGGCGTATATGGAGGAGGAGCCCTTCATCGCGGATTGGCGCAAGAACACGTCTCAATCGCATGTCGTAGTCGTACCCTTTTTCATTGCGGACGGGTTGCACAGTTACCAGGATATCCCCGTTCTGCTAGGTATCGAGTCAGCGCCGACTGCAGCCGCCAGTCAGCAGGAGGTTTTCCGCCGAAATCCGTATTTTTTATACGGCAGGGAACTTTACTATGCGAGCGCTATTGGCACGGAGCCTTTGATGGCGGACGTCATTCTTGATACGGTTGAGCGCTATGACCGAAAGCACCTGTACGACGCGGCGGCATGATCAGCAATGAATTAGCACGTTTAATCAGGGAGGGTTATAACGCTCTCGGAGAACTCGAGTTCACAGTATCTTCCAGCGGATACCGGCTTTACCACAGCGCCGACAGGAATTCGTTGAGTGAAGCACAGGTCTACCACTCAGCGGAGGACGCCCGGCAGATAGCAAGATACGATGCTTCTGGCGCCTACCGAGCGCTGAAGGGGGCGCCGAATCTGCCCCGGAGATGGATCCTCGAATTGGCGGACATAAACGACCTGAAAAGAGCGGTCGACTACTTTTATCCGGGAGCAATAGCCACCTGGCTGGCGTATCGTGAGGGAAAGGTTCAGCCAGTCTGCCTCCGGCAAACGCTCAACCGGCAGACCGGAATGTATCGCGTCACCCGAAAACTTACCGACGACCAGGCTCAAAGCCTTGTGAGAGAAACTTGCAGCTCAAATGGCCGGTGCCTACGGACCATCCTGTGGGGAATTGAGCCGGAACATCCACCCGACTTTCTCCCGAGTTCGAAGTCGGACCCGACAATTGACCAAACCGGCCAAAGCCGCGCAGCCCTCCCGTTTCTCTGCCTGGAGGCCTGCAATCTCCTAGTGGCGGCAGCGAGAACCATGGTCAAAAAGTCATCTAGATGATTGCATACCGCTGCCGAATTCTGGTGACCATGGATGGAGCGCCGATTGACAACGGTGTGTTTATTGTCAACGGACCACGCCTTCTGGAGACTGGCGCGGCACGCGACATTCTGAGGAACCACACCGGACCGGTGGTTGACCTCGGTGAAGTCGCGGTGATGCCCGGATTGATCAATGCACATTGCCACCTTGATTACACTCTCATGCGCGGAGCCATCCTCTCAGTCCGGAGTTTTTCCCAGTGGGTAAGTCGGATTAATTCGCTAAAGAGGTCTCTCACTGACAATGACTACCTGCGCGCAACTCAGCTCGGGTTTGAAGAGCTCCGAAGAAATGGTGTCACGACGGTCTTCGATATCGTTGCCACTCCCCAAACATTGCCATTGCTTCCCCCTCCCCCGATCAGAGCCTGGTCCTTTCTCGAGCTGATCGACGTACGGCCAAGACCCTGGATCGACGAGATTGCTTTCGGGTCCTGGTTGTTCTTTTCCGAAAATAGGGACGGACTCGGCGGATTCGGACTTAGCCCACACGCTCCATACACTGCATCTGCGAAAATGTATGAACTTGCGCTTGAGTGTTCTCGCGTGCTGAACCTGCCGATCACTACCCATGTGGCCGAATCGCGTGAAGAATACGAGATGTTCGCCGAGAGCCGAGGCCAACTTTACGATTTTTTAAAAAAGCTGGGTCGCCCAATGACCGACTGCGGATCAACTTCGCCTCTTCGATACCTGATTGAAAATGGACTGATCAGCCACGACTGCATCGTGGCTCACTTGAATGAGCTCGACGCTCGCGATCTTGAACTCCTCGACGGAACTAAATGGAGAAACCTGCATATCGTGCATTGCCCCAAAAGCCATCGTTTCCTCCACCACAAACGCTTCCCACTTGAAGAGCTGATGGAACGCGGCCTTAATATTTGTCTTGGCACGGACAGCCTGGCGAGCAACGACTCTCTAGACCTCTTCTCTGAGATGCGCATAGCAAGAAAGACCTATCCCACACTCAGCGCTCGAGACCTGCTCGAAATGGTCACCATCCGGCCGGCCCGCGCGCTCAAACTCGAGCGGAGTTTGGGCAAGATCGCACCGGGCTACTTAGCCGACGCTATCGCTATTCCTTTCAAAGGCCACGCTGTTGATGTTTGCGACGCAATTCTGCAAACGAGAGGACCGATCAAATGGATGATGATAAATGGAAAAATCTTGAGTTGACCCGTTGGACTGCCACCTTGGTTGCCCTTTGTCTGCTGGGTGTGTCAACCCACCGCGCGGAGTCGAAAGAAATGGAATTACCGCCGGCGGTGAAACCGGTCGGGGAAGGAGAACCAAATGTTGTCGCCCAAAGCGCTGCGGTGATCGATTCTTATACGGGTGAACTTCTCTTTGTTAAGAACGAGAACGCACTCGAATACCCGGCCAGCTCGACAAAAATCTTGACTGCACTATTGGTGATCGAGGCCGGGGATCTCGACAAGTCTGTGACAGTTGATCTATCCGATACCAAAGTAGAGCCGAGCAATCTCGAACTGAAACCGGGAGAGCAATATACTCGCCGCCAGCTCCTTTACGGCCTGCTGTTGAAGAGTGCAAACGATGTCGCCATGGCCCTGGCTCGCGATAACGCCGGCTCAGTCGAAGCATTCGCCGAAAAGATGAACCGGCGGGCCGAAGAGTTGGGAGCTACGAACAGTCATTTCGCGAATCCCCACGGCCTGCACGAACCCGATCACTACACGACAGCCCACGATCTCGCGCTAATTGCGCGCGCTGCGATGGAGCAGCCATTTTTTCGCCAGGTAGTCTCGACGATTTACTACACTTGGAAGTCGCCGAAAGGCACAGTGTACCAGCTACGAAATCATAATCGTCTGCTTCGGCATTTCGCTGGATGCAACGGACTAAAGACCGGTTATACCCGTGCCGCACAGCAAGTGCTGGTCAGTTCCGCGCTCCGAGAAGGGCATGAAGTGATCTCGGTAGTATTGCACACAGACAAACCCGGAATCTGGGAAGACAGTAAGGCGCTCTTGACCTACGGGTTGATCAAGGTCGGTTGCTCAGCTGCATCTATCGCGAACGGTTCCGACAGGGCGTCCGAGAAGGAAGATCCTGCGGGTGAGGGAGACGGGGCGCATTAGAGTCCAAGAAGCCAAGAATTCGAGAATCCAAGAAGTCTAGAAGCCGCCAGCCGATTGGCGGTTCTTGCATTCTAGTCTTCTTCTGAAAGGGCTCGGTCATCAAATCGTGACCGCAGACCCACTAACAGTCCTCGACCTCGAATTCTCGAATTCTCCTACTCTGAAAAATACAGTTCAGCCTTGAGGGACACGTCTCGGCGTGTCGGGACTTCTCGAATTCTTGAATTCTTGAATTCTTGGCTTCCTGACTACTTGTCCCCCCTGTTCGGTTTCGCATTGGGCAGAATTGTAAAAAAAGTTGAGAAACAGCATGGATTTTTCTGGCTATTTGTCGATAATTATCATAATCCATAAAATCATCGTACTTCCCGTATATGGCACGTATCCTTATCGTTGACAATGAACTCTCGATCCTGGACGAGATCTCGAATTTTTGCAGAAAGCGCGGTCACCAGCCTTATCCTTGTAGTTCCTCAGAAGCAGCGCTCGAATCTTTGTCGACGCTGACTCCTCAACTGGTCATGGTCGACGCGAAAATGGAGAAGACCGGCGGATTCGAGATTTTACACCAGTGCACGGAAAAGCATCCGCAAGCCCCGGTAGTCATGATCAGCACTTTTGCGTCGACGGACATAGCCGCAGAGGCCATGAAATTAGGGGCGTACGACTATATTACAAAGCCATTCAACGGGGATGAACTGGGTCACTGCCTTATGCGGGCCCTGGAGTATCAAGCCTTTTTGCGCGAGAGCGGCACTCTCAAACGCGGGCCGCATGACGAATACAAATTCGAGAATCTAGTCGGCGCAAGTGGGAGAATGCAGGAGATTTACAGACTGATCGGGAAGGTTGCCGACACGGACAGCACCATCCTGATCCAGGGCGAGAATGGGACGGGAAAAGAATTGGTGGCGCGCGCGTTGCATTACAACAGTACGCGGCAGCATCAACCGTTTCTTGCGATCAATTGCAGCGCGCTGCCGGAGAGTTTGCTTGAGTCTGAACTATTTGGCCACAAGAAAGGCGCTTTCCCGGGTGCCGTTACTGATAGGACGGGTTTGTTCGAAGAGGCCAATAACGGCACGGTGTTCCTCGACGAGGTCAATTCGACGTCGCAACAGTTACAGGCCAAGCTGTTGCAGGTCTTACACGAGCGCCGGATCCGCCGGTTGGGCGATACGAGACAAATACCAATAAACGCCAGGTTGGTAGCGGCTTCGAATGAATCGTTGAAGGCCAAGACCAGGAACGGGGGATTCCGGGAAGATCTTTATTTTCGACTCGCTGTCATCCCAATTGAAATTCCGCCGCTCCGGGAACGAATGGAAGACGTGCCGCTGTTGGTCAATTGTTTTCTACAGAAGTATGCGGCCCAAACCGGTACAGAACTGAAGGAGATCGAAGCGAATGCGATGGGCCGCTTGCTTCGGTACACTTGGCCAGGGAATGTGCGCGAACTCGAGAACGCGGTAGAGAGAGCGTGCGCGCTAAGTGAGAATGGACTGATTCGGGCAGAAGATTTGCCTCCTCATATCCTAGGCGAAATGGCAACTTTTGAAGCGCGTTCTGATTCCGAATGGGAAGTCGGCCAGCAACTGGATCACTTCGTTCGCAACCAAGAAAAGAAGTACATCGAGAA
>DASZGG010000379.1:0-3918 GCA_035939025.1 Chthoniobacterales bacterium
GGTTACCGGAATGCCGCACCGCGGACAATGTTGTGTCCCGAGCTTAGCGAACAGTAGCCGCAGGAAATGGTAAATCTCGGTAAGGGTTGCGACAGTAGACTTGCCGCCTCCCTGAGTGAGTCTCTGTTCGATCGCCACGCTTGGCGGTATTCCTTCGACGTGATCCACGTCAGGACGTTCCAGTTGTTCGACAAACTGGCGCGCGTAAGCCGACATGCTATCCAGAAAACGGCGTTGACCCTCGGCGAAAAGAATATCGAAGGCCAAGCTCGACTTTCCAGAACCACTCAGGCCCGTAATCACGATGATCTTCTCGTGAGGTAGCCTGAGCGAGAGATTCTTAAGGTTGTGGTGGC
Organism: Chthoniobacterales bacterium; assembly: GCA_035939025.1. Lineage (GTDB taxonomy): Bacteria > Verrucomicrobiota > Verrucomicrobiia > Chthoniobacterales > JAFAMB01 > JAFAMB01. Next base: position 357 of record DASZGG010000379.1, read on the forward strand.
GCGCTCCGTGAACCGAAATCGCAGGCTTTGCGAATACTTTGGGAAGCTCTGCGACCCGAGCGCTCGATTGAGGCTGCCGAATTGCCAACTTTTCTCGAAGGAAAATTCCGGTTTGGGAACCGGCGTTTTTCGCCAACTCCTCGGGCGTCCCCTCGGCAACAATTGCACCGCCATGCGCGCCGGCTTCGGGGCCGAGATCTATGACGTAATCCGCAGACTGGATGACATCCAAGTTGTGTTCAATTACGATCAAAGTGTTGCCTCGACTCACAAGTTGATGAAAAAGACTCAAGAGAGAGGCGATATCATCGAAATGCAGGCCGGTTGTCGGTTCGTCGAAGATCAGGAGCGCGTGCCGGCTGTTTTTTTTGCTCTCAGCGAGGTGGCCGACGAGCTTCAGGCGCTGCGATTCTCCTCCGGATAATACGTTGACTGGTTGACCGAGTCTCAAATAGCCGAGCCCTACTTGTCTGAGAAGATCCAGCGGCTCAACTAACCCCTCGTTTGCTTTTGTGGGCCGGAAAAATGCGATTGCTTCGGTTACAGTTAGTTCCAGAACATCGTGAATGGATTTGCCCTGCAGCTTAACAGCAAGGATGTGCGGTTGGTACCGCTTCCCATCGCATTCACCGCATCGGATGTATTGATCGCTGAGAAATTGCATCTCGACCTTCTCGTAGCCAAGTCCCGAGCAACGTTCACACCGGCCTGTACCTGAGTTGAACGAGAATGCCGATGGAGTCAGGCCCGCTGTTTTGGATTCGGGGAGTGTTGAGAACAGTTCCCTTATCCGATCAAACACTCCGACATAGACGGCTGGTGTCGATCTTGGCGATCTGGCGAGCGGAGATTGATCCACCAGGACGACCTCATCGATATCATGGGCACCAAGGATACGGTCACAAATGCCAGGTGTTTCTTCGCTCGAACCGCCTTTCAAACGGATCAGATTCTGGTAGAGAACATCCTGTACTAATGTGCTTTTTCCTGAACCGGAAACGCCGGTGACGCAACAGAATACGTTGAGAGGAAATTTGGCATCGACGTTTTTCAGGTTGTGTTCGCGAGCACCAACTACTTCGAGAAACATTTTCGGCTTTCGGCGTCGCTTTGGCGGGAGAATGCGCTTTTTACCCGTAAGGTAGGCTGCCGTAAGTGAGTTCGGTAACGCTTCCTCTATGCGGTCAATCGGACCCTGATAAACCAGTTGCCCGCCGAGTTCGCCGCGGCCGGGTCCGATCTCGATCAGGTTATCCGCACTTCGAATCACGGCCTCTTCGTGCTCGACGACCAGAAGCGTGTTCCCTTTTGCACGCAGGCCATGGAGCACACTGATCAGGCGATGGACATCCCTCGGGTGAAGTCCGACACTGGGTTCGTCGAGCACAAAGAGTGTGTTGACAAGAGAGGCGCCCAGACAAGTCGTCAGATTAACTCGTTGCACTTCGCCGCCGGACAGGGAACGAGTCGCACGGTCCAAAGTAAGGTATCCGAGTCCGACATCGACCAGATAGTTGAGCCTGGAGACGATCTGGGAGCGGACCACTTCGGTCGTCGTATCTCTCTCAGGGATAGGCAGTTGTGTGAGACGAGCAGCCAATTCCCCGACCGGCATCTGCTGCAGAGTCGGCAGCGCAAGGCGCTGTTCTCCGATCACTACCCGAAAATTCAGGGTCTCCGGTTTGAACCGCGTCCCATGACATTGCGGACAAAGGGTGTAAGCCCGGTAGCGGCTCAGAAAGACGCGTACATGCATCCTGTAGGTGCGCGATTCCATCCAATCAAAAAAACCACGGATCCCGTACCAACCACCGCTTTGCCAAACTTCATCCGCGGTCATATCAGGACGAAGATCGCCCTTGATCACCCATTCCTGGTCGCCCTTCGGTAGAACTTCGAACGGGCAATGGATATCGACTTGGCGATCCAATGCTCGGGAAACCAGATCATTTTGGCACTCGCGCATTTGACCGCTCTGAAATGGCTTCACTACGCCGTCGGCGATGCTCAGGCTCTGATCCGGCATAGCTCGGTTCAGGTCGATACCAATCGTGCGTCCGAACCCCCTGCAAGCCGGACAAGCTCCAAGCGGATTGTTGAACGAGAATAGACCGGGCGCCGGTGGCCGAATGTCAATATCGCAGTAGGGACAATGCCATCCGGTGGAGAAACGATGCTCTTCGATTGGGTTCAGCGCTACGACGCTTAGTTGACCCTTTCCGTATTTCAGAGCCTGTTCAATCGCTTCAGTCAACCGCGCGTAATTCGACTCCTCGACGGTGGTGCGGTCCTGGATAACGGGTACGATCGCAGGAAGCCGTTTTAGCTGAGGTTGGCTATCCGTACGCATGGGTTCGTGATTGAGCCAGACGCGCAAGAAACCTTGCTGATTGAGGAAGGAGAAAAAATCTGCGGGTTCGGTGCCGTTTGGCACCGGAACGCCGAACGTCACGACGATTGCACGGGTTTTGAGATTTGTTAGAACTGCGGACGCGATGCTCGCAGGCGTTTCGAGGACAATCTCGCGCTCACACTCAGGGCAGAAAGCGCGCGCAACACGGGGCATCAGGAGTTTCAGGTAATCGTTAATCTCGGTCATGGTTCCGACCGTGGATCGAGTCGTACGAACTCGGTTCGCCTGTTCGATTGCAATAGCGGGCGGAATCCCGAGGATTTCGTCTACCAGCGGTTTGTCCATCCGCTCGAGAAACTGGCGGGTGTAAGGGCTGAAAGTTTCGACATATCGGCGTTGGCCTTCCGCATAGATCGTATCGAAGGCTAAGCTGGATTTGCCGCTACCGCTTGGGCCCGTAATCACATGAAACCTGTTAAGCTCCAGATCGAGATCGATCCCTTTCAGGTTGTTCTGACGCGCGCCACGAATAATGATTGCATTCTGCGGATACTCGGCAGACCTGGGCATAAGATGGCGAAGGTAATACGAGATGGGCCGATGCGCTAGTTGCGCTGTGAAGGTCTGACAGTCAAACGTGCGGGATGCGTGCGGGATGCGCTCCCGCGCGACCGGCGTCGAATCTCTGGAACGGCTTCCACGCGTGTGACGTGGTAGGGTTGCGCTCCTGCGCGACCGGCGTTGAATCTCTGGAACACGCTCCAACGCGTGTGACGTGGTAGGGTTGCGCTCCTGCGCGACCGGCGTTGCACGTCCGAAAACTGTTGCAGCCCTTTATCCTTGATTCCTAGCTTTTTGTGAGCTTGTTCGTTCTATGAACGTGCGGCGCCGGACGCGCAGGAGCGCATCCCTACCACGCCACGCGCGCGGAAGCGGTCCCTAAAAACCGTCACCCTCAAGACTCAAGACCCAAAAACTCAAAACTCAAAACCACCAAGCCATGACCGCCTCCGACATCATCCGCCTTCTGGACCTGAAACCCCACCCGGAGGGCGGTCACTATCGGGAAACGCTTCGAGATACGATGAGGTACGATGACAGGGCAGTTTCCACGGCAATCTATTTTTTACTGGCGGCCGGTGAAGTTTCCCATTGGCATAGGATCGACTCTGTCGAAGTCTGGCATTGGTACGCTGGAGCACCGCTTGC
>DASZGG010000380.1:0-9285 GCA_035939025.1 Chthoniobacterales bacterium
ATGCCGACACAATGCCCTAGCGTTGCCCTTTAACCCGAATTTTGATCTGCCGTCCTAGCAACCAGCGCACACCGAACATGTCGATCGTGGCTTGGAACGCGCGATTCCCGAAGCTGTATTTGCTGAAGCCGCAGTGACGCGCGCGATGGTTTACGGGAATTTCGGTGATCTTGTAGCCGAAACCTTTGATCAGAGCCGGGATAAAGCGATGCATGCCGTGGAATGGAATTAAGGCTTCGAGGCAATCTCGCTTCATGGCCTTAAGCGTACAGCCTGTGTCGCGTACGCCATCCTTGGTGAATCGGCTTCGAACGCCGTTAGCGATCTGGCTTTGGAGCCGCTTGAACCAACTGTCTTTTCGTTTCAAGCGGTAACCACAGACCAGGTCTGCGCCCTTATCTATCTCCGCCAACAGCCGAGGGATGTCGTTAGCGTCGTTTTGCAAATCACCGTCGATCAGTACCAGAATCTTGCCACGTCCGGCACTCAAGCCGGCGTAGATGGCCGCGCTCTGGCCGGCGTTCTTCTCGAATTCCAGGACGCGTACGGAAGGGGTACGATTGATCTGCTCGACGGTCCGATCCTGCGACCCGTCGTCCACAAAAAGGATTTCGTGCGAGATGTCCTTCAGCGCCAGCTCTATTTCCCGCTGGAGCTCTGATACGTTCCCCTCCTCATTGTAGACGGGTATAATGACCGAAACCAGTGGCGCAGCCATCACAGCGGTAGAGTCTGGTATTGATAACATGCAAATACGCGAATCTGGCGGAGCGGCAGCTGCTTTCGTTCCAACTCGTAGACGGCGAGAAGTTCCCATCGAGTAAACGCGCTCTGGAGATTTTGGGGAGGACTCGCTTCAGGGCTATCGGTAATATAGAGCGCCGTTCGGTCAATAAATGGGTTGATCCCTGACTCCTCGGAGAACGCTGTATCACGTTGGGACGACGGGCCGGCATCCACAAACTCGTCGTACCGCGGCCAAAAGGAGAACTCGTTTTCGATATCCTGCGATTCTGGGATATAAACTGGCGGGTGGCCCGGTCCCTCGACGCGTTTGTCCTTCAAGTAGAACGATAAGAGAGATGACGTCTGGTATTTGTTACCAATCATGAAGACTTTGGCCCCTATTTTGTTTTCAAAATTCGCCCGAAATTTATCGACAGTTTCGGCAAGGGATTTCCACCCACGTAATCTGGAGCTTGGATCGAGACTGTACGGGAAAGGAATGCCGATCATTCGCACCAAGTCGGTGTTCATAGCCACCGACGCAAGTAATCCATTCAGCATGAGTGCAGCGGCACAAACCGCTCCGACGAATCGGTTCACTTTCACGATGTGCAACCAAAAGTGGGTCGCGAGTATCCCAAGGCTGACAAAAGCCGGACCGGTCCAACCTGGCTCGCCGGCCTGAGATAATGCGAGGATTGTGTAGGTAAGAAGCAGCGGCCAACCGAAAGTCAGCAAGAAACAGATTTTACTGTTCTGGAACGATTTTCTGATCGAGCCGAACAGCGCAACGAGGAAACCGAACAAGAGTAAAGGCGAATAGATCGCGAGTTGCGCTCCGAAGGATTCGCTCAGGTGTGAAGGCCGGATCGCAAATAGAGCATTCAGACCTCCGTGTTCAGACAGGTGCTCCAGCCCTATCCATTCATGCTGCAGATTCCAAATGATGGGTGCCAGCAGGAATAACAAAAAACCGAGGAAAAGAATGTAGAGATTCGGCCGCCCCAGTTCATTTCTGTATTTCGGCACGACCCACAGAAAAAGCAGGATCGAAAGAAGCTGGAAGGCATTTTCGTATTTACAAAGAAAGCCCATGCCAACCAGGATTCCTGTGAGAGGCCAAAATATGGAGAACCTCGGACTCCGCTCGATCGAGAGCCAGAAGATGTAGAGGGCCGCTGACCAGAAGAAAATGGATAACGAATCGACAGTTATGAGAATCGATTCGACGTTAAAAACAGGCAGCAGGTTCAGTATTATGACGGACCAAAAAGCGACTTTTTCCCGAAACAATTTGTGGCCCAGCGCGTAGACAAAGATGGACGTACCAAGAGCAAGCAGCGGACTGAGAAAACGTACGCCGAATTCCGTGGGGCCGAACAGCGAAGTGCCGGCCAGAATTGCCAGAGCCACGCCTGGCCCCTTGCTGTAGTAGGAGACGTCGGGATGTTGCGCCCAAAGGTAGTGATAGCTCTCGTCAGGCGACAGCTCGACATTCGCTGCGAACCACCAGCGGATCCCAGTCAAGATGATTAAAAATCCGATTAGTAAAAAAAGGCGAGCTTTCATTGCGGTCGTGCACCCAACAACGAAGGATGGTTACGGTATAGCTTGGGGAACAACCGTGACGCGAAGCGCTGGTAGAGCAAGTCTGCGATGCTGGCAAGGAGGAGGCTGAAGCCGATTCCCAGCACGATTGAGACGATCACGTCGCTCGGCCAGTGCGAACCACAGTAAATCCTGGAATAGGACACGATACCTGCAGGAAAGATATAAAGCGCGCCGAGTCGTCCAAAAAACAGAACGGCCAAGGTGGCGATGACGGTGTTGTTCATCGCATGCCCGGATGGGAATGATCGTCCTATCACAAAGCCCTCCGGGGGATTGGAGAGCGATACCTGAACGGGCCGGCCAACGCCCAGAATCGCGGGCGTTGTTTTCTCCAGGCTCACTTCGCGCACCCCAGCAAGTGCCTGACTGGGGCGCGGACGGTCGACCAGCTTCTTCATAGACTGGGTAAAAACCCCGTCCGTGAAACCGATCGTCAGCAAGGTCACGATGACAAAACTTCGAGCTCGAAAATCACCGCGCCACAACAGGAGCACGACGGCGACAAATAATATCGGCATCCAGACGTCAAAGCTCGTGAAGGTCGCCATCAGCCGATCCAAAAAGGGATTCGTCCATTCCCGATTTATGAAGAGGAGCAGAGTTTTGTCCATGCCAGAGTCGCTCGGCCTGCGTAAGCTATGGACACCTAATAGATGAGACAAGCAAAGAAATTCATTTGTAGTGCGCTCTTCCTATGCTCCCTGATCCCGCGATTGAGCCTGGCGCAAGAAGATCCCAATGCCATTCTGGACGAAATACGCTCGGCACAGGCGCATATCAGCCAACCCCTTTCCGGCCGTCTGCGCCCTGAAAATGGTGACCCGATTCCTTTCCAACTCAAACTCGAAGGCACCGAGTTCGACTATAAGTTCACAAATCCGCCGGAAACGATAAAGCTGCAACTGACCGATACCGGATCGGTGCTAACCGACCAGACAACCACCGGACAACAGGTCTTGTCCGGTGCGAGATTGAGTGAGTCCGTGCGCGGTACTGACATTACCTACGAAGATCTTTCGTTGCGGTTTATTTATTGGAAAAACGCTAAGTACGAGGGAGAACAACGGGTACGGACCATCACTTGCTCGATAGTCCTCGTACAACCTTCTTCTCGCAACAGTGAGTACAGTGCAGTGCGTCTTTGGATTGCGAAGGATCGAGGGGCCCTGATGAAAGCCGAGGGATTTAATTCGCAAGGCAAAGTAGTGAAACGCTTCGAGGTAATTTCCGGTCAGCAGATCGAGGGGAAAACGATTTTCAAACAGATCCGAATCGAGCGGCTGGATCCGCAGAATGGCAAAGTGATTTCTCGGACCTATCTGGAGTTGGACTCGACGGGAGGCTAAGTGGGAAGACGGGGGATCAAGACATTCGGGAAAGGCCGAAACTGCAGAGATTCACACAGAGGTCACGAAGGTCAGAAAGAGGGTCACGAAGGAAATATGAAAGTTTGTCCGCACCGATCGATTTCCGTCCATCCCATTTCTTAAAATCTTTGAGAACCTTGTCTGACCTTTGTGGCCTCTGTGACCTCTGTGTGAGTCTTTCCACCGGCGACTGAGCCATGGCACTCATTCTTGAATTTTTAAATTCTCGATTTCATATTTTCTGGATTTAACGGAATTGTCATTTTTGACCTAAATTGACTCATCTTCCGGTTTGATAAGGTCGTAGAAGACCGGTTTTTGACGTTGACGGGTAATCTTTTACCGGATTTGGGGCAAGATCTGTCGTTGACACATGTCGCAGCTCCTTCTAGACTCCGGTTCTTTTTTATGAGAAACGAAGGGTTACTCTTGACATTTGTGTGCGGCTTGGTCTCGACGGGAGCATCCGCTCTTTTGGCGCAGACCGTGAGCGATGGCGCCGCACGCTTCACAGAAAACGCGATGAAACTTCGCGAGAGCATCCTCTTCAAAAGTGAACCTAGTAATTTGCAGAAAGATCCATTGGCCCAGACCGGCGAGAAATATCCGTGGCACGTCCAGATCGTCACTACGGTCTTCTGGATCGGTGAAACATCGACGGCCAACAACCCGGTTCCCAATCGTTCCAGTGCTTGGGATTCCAACTGGGCAAGAAACTTTGGCGGATCCGACAATCCTGAGGCAACTGATCGTCGGGGGTTCATCCCGGCGAAATTCGTTCCCGGCCAGAATCCGTTCTACCTAGCTTTACCGTACAATGATGTGAGCGGAGGCCGCACGAAGCCTGAGGCGTACAATGTGATCCCTTGGTTTCGGGAAGCGTTTGTGAAATCCGGACAAACGGTTCTGAAGGGGCGTTGGGTGGCCATCCGGAAGGGTCACCTGGTTTGTTACGCACAGTGGGAAGATGTCGGCCCGTTTCGCAGCGACCACTGGAACTATGTCTTTGGCGGCGACCGGCCGCGTCCGAACTTAAATCGAGGTGCGGGTCTCGACATCTCTCCCGCCATTCGGGATTATTTAAAGCTAGGGAGCACCGATGCAACGGATTGGCGCTTTGTAGATTTTGAAGAAGTCCCTCCCGGACCATGGACCCTGTACGGTAACAACAATACGTTTGTCATCGACCGCCGTAAGCGGGAAGAGGCTTTCGCGAAGCGACAATAGGAACAGCCTGCCTAGGCAGCTACCAAATCCTTACCGAATCTCCTTCCCCGTACTCCTTCTCGCGCCGCTCATCGCCTCGGATGTAATAGATCTTTAGGCGTTTCACCTGGCCTGGAAAAGGGTCGACTCCAAAGGTGTCGTTTGATACCGTGAAGGATATTCGATCCCGGACCCGATCGCGGACTATGCCGGTGACATCCACGTAGCGCCCTCGGGTGCCGTAGATTGCCCGAATGATTCGAATGTCGGGCCTATATTCTTCCGGGCCGTGATGGGCGTACCCGCCGTTCCTGAAGTAAAACACTTCACCTTCCGGCACGGTCTCGGAGATGCGTCGCCCGTCGACGTAGTAGACGACTGTGAGGATCTTCGGGCGGTTTGGTGCGGGATCAATCCGTAGCGTTTCGTTGCTTACCCGGAAAGGCTCACCATAGTCCGCGAATCGTTGAATCCGTCCAGTAACGTTAACACCGACGCCGTCGCGGGATCCATAGTAGGCTGACTCAACCCGGATACCCTGACCCATCGAGCCGATAGCCCCAAAGAGGAGGTATAAGAGCACCAGCGAGGGTGTCCAAAACACTTTCATATCTGATCACCAAGAAAATATCGCACAGAGACTAGTGTGCTTTTTTCGGGACAAAGTCCAGTCCCGGAAAGTATACTCCATCGCACGATGCGTAAAATCGGATCAAAGCGAGGATGGAGCTGCGCACTATCGATCATCATTTGGACGAGCGGATTGCACCTCAGTCTGTACGCCCAGCAGGTACCTAAGTTAAGTCCGAAGGTCATTGCGGTAGTGAACATGCCGCTGGTGGAGTTAAAAGACGACGATGCTCCGCTTGTTCGGCTGAAAAAAGAGCGATTCAATGCTGCGTTGAGCGAAGCAAAGGCGCGGTTCGACCTGTACAAACGCGGTTTGACCCGGGTACCCGAACTGATCGAGGTGGGTGAGAGGCTGTTTGGTGCGGAAGTAGAGCTCTACGATAAACCGGAAGAGAAAGCTCAGGTCCTGGAACGCCAATTAGACGTCTATCGTGAGGCGGAATCAAACCTCGAAAAGCAAGTGAAAGAGGGTATGGCGACGCAGGCTGATCTTGAGCGGTTGCGGTATAACAAATTGTCGGTTGAGATCGATCTTTTTAACGTGAAAAACATGCACGACGAGCACGAATCCGCAGTTCAACCCACACCAAAATGAATGCTTTAGCGATGAAGAACTACGTAGCTGCTGTTGTCAGTCTTTGTCTGGTCGCTGTAGCTCCCGGGGCTTGGGGGGCGGATCAGTTGACTGGGACACTTAAGAAAGTCAAGGACGCAGGATTCATTTCTGTCGGCCACAGGGAATCTTCGATACCGTTTTCCTATTATGACGATACGAATCAGGTGGTGGGTTATTCTCAGGACCTGGTCATGATGGTGATCGAAGCCGTCAAAAAGAAGCTCAACTTGCCGAATCTGGAGGTCAAATTGATCCCGGTCACCTCGCAAAATCGAATTCCGTTAATTCAGAACGGGACGATCGACATTGAATCTGGATCGACGACTAATAATCTTGAGCGGCAACAGCAGGTCTCGTTCTCCGATACGATGTTTATCATTGGTACGCGGCTACTCGTGAAGAAGGATTCTGGTATAAAGGATTTCGCGGATCTAAGGGGCAAAAACGTCGTAGTCACCGCCGGAACGACCTCCGAACGTCTCATCCGCGAAATGAACGAGAAAGATAAAATGGGGATGAACGTCATCAGCGCTAAGGATCACGGGGAATCATTCCTAACCTTACAAAGCGGGCGAGCGGTCGCTTTTATGCTGGATGATGCGCTACTGGCCGGAGAGCGCGCGAAAGCGCGGAAGTCGGAGGACTGGGTGATCGTGGGGACCCCCCAATCGAAAGAGGCTTACGGCATGATGATTCCGAAAGGGGACGGCGACTTCAAAAAGCTGGTGGATGAAACGATCGCTCAAGCTGAAAGATCGGGGGAGGCTGCAAAGCTTTACCAGAAATGGTTTCAATCACCGATTCCGCCAAAGGGCTTGAATCTGGATCTTCCTTTGAGCGACGACATGAAAGAGCTGTTCAAGAATCCGAACGACAAAGCGTTTCAGTAGCACTCCAACGTAAGCGAAGGCTCCAGCCTTTGCCGTGCGTGGCTATTTCGGGGACAGGACACTAGAGCTTACGCCACGGGAATTCTGAGCTTATGGGCACACTTTTGACGGGGTTGGATTGGAGCATCTTTTTTCAGCCGGCTTTTGACGGAAGTGGCACCTATCTTCGTTTCCTGTTAGTTGGGTTGGAATGGACCCTCCTTTTGTCGATCACGGCTTGGATCCTGGCCTTTGTGATTGGCTCGATCGTGGGCGTCTTGCGAACCTTGCCGGGTAAACTGCTTCCCGGCCTCGGCGCAGCCTACGTCGAGATGTTTCGGAACGTCCCGCTGCTGGTTCAGCTTTTCATCTGGTATTTTGTGCTACCTGAAATCATTCCGGTATTTGGGACATGGTTCAAACAGGGATTAAACCCGTTGCTCCAGCAATTCATCTCCGGAGTTTTTTGTCTTGGGTTTTTCACTGCGGCACGCGTGGCGGAACAGGTGCGATCGGGCATCAATGCTCTTGGAGGCGGGCAGCGAATGGCGGGCTTGGCTCTGGGACTAAATCCGATGCAGGTTTATCAATTGATCCTGTTGCCGGTTGCCTACCGGATAATCATACCGACGCTGACCTCGGAATTTTTGAACATTATCAAGAACTCGGCGGTGGCGTCGACGATTGGGTTGGCGGAGCTATCGCGTCAGAGCCAACAATTGGGCGAGTTTACTGCGCACTGGTACGAGTCGTTCATCGCTGTGACCCTGCTCTATGGCATTATCAATGTGACGGTTATGATTGTGGCCCGATTCCTCGAGCGGGTTACTCGTTTGCCCGGGTATGTAGGAGGGAGGAAGTAAATGTACCAATATGATTGGAGTTCGATTCCGGGAGCGCTGCCGTACCTGTGGCAAGGGATGGTCCGGACGCTGCAGATCACCGGCGTGGCGATTGTAGTTGGCGTTGTCCTTGGCACGCTGATCGCGGTCGCACGTCTGTCGAAAAGCTCGATTCTTTCAAACCTTGCTGCGCTTTACGTCAATGGATTCCGATCAATTCCGCTGGTTATGGTTTTGCTTTGGTTTTACCTGTTGGTGCCTCAACTAATCACCAGCCTGATTGGGCATCCCGGTTTTGATATTAGACTCCTCTCGGCTTTTGTGGCGTTTGCGCTTTTCGAGGCCTCGTACTACGCCGAGATCATTCGGGCCGGAATTCAAAGCGTGTCCGGAGGGCAAGTTTCGGCAAGTTTAGCGCTCGGTATGACGGGCGGACAAACGATGCGTCTTATTGTCCTGCCACAGGCCTTCCGGCGCATGATTCCGCTTCTTCTCACCCAAGCGATCATTCTGTTCCAGGACACATCTCTCGTTTACGTTATCGGTTTGGCAGAATTTTTCGGCGTCGCTTACAATACCGGTAATCGGGACGGCACTCTGGTCGAACTACTGCTATTCGCCGGAGCGGTCTACTTTGTCATCTGTTTTGCTGCCTCCATGCTCGTTCGCGTGCTCCAAAGGAGATTTGCATCATGATCGCCATAAAGAATATTTCCAAGTGGTACGGGGCATTCCATGTTCTCAAGAATTGCAGCACGGAAGTTGGTAAAGGTGAGGTGGTGGTTGTCTGTGGACCTTCGGGCTCGGGTAAATCTACGCTGATCAAATGCGTAAATGGCTTAGAGGCGTTTCAAGAAGGTGAGATCATAGTCGACGACACGTCGTTGAGCGCTCGCAAGACCAATCTCCCCAAGCTCCGCGCGCGAGTGGGGATGGTGTTCCAACATTTCGAACTCTTTCCGCATCTGACGGTGATCCAGAATCTCACGATTGCTCAGTGTAAAGTACTGGGGCGAGGAAGTCGGGAGGCGACCGAAAAAGCGCTTAAACTTCTCGAGCTGGTGGACCTGGCGGCGCACGCTAAGAAGTTTCCGGCCCATTTATCAGGTGGCCAACAGCAGCGTGTAGCAATTGCGCGCGCCCTGGCGATGGATCCGATCGCGATGCTGTTCGACGAGCCCACCTCGGCGCTCGATCCGGAGATGATCAAGGAAGTGCTCGATGTCATGGTGAAGCTGGCTCAAGAGGGGATGACGATGATGGTAGTCACCCATGAAATGGGTTTTGCGAGAGAGGTTGCCGATCGCGTTATATTCATGGACCAGGGCCAGATTGTTGAAGACCGCGCCAAAGCGGACTTTTTCAATTCGCCTGGGACGGATCGCGCCCAGCAATTTTTGTCAAAGATCCTCTCTCAC
>DASZGG010000381.1:0-7585 GCA_035939025.1 Chthoniobacterales bacterium
CATCGAAATGAACAGTCATCCCGTGGCCAAAATGGAGGATTGTCCACGCCAGCCCGAAGACACTGAGCAGGATAACCAGGTCCACCCAGGAAAAAGTGCGCCTGATCTCCGCAGTGCCTAGCTGTGTCGCAGTTGATTTCAATTCAATGGCAACCCGAAATATTTCAAAACCAATCAGGAGGAACAACCTGTTTCATGTGACAGTTTCAAGACTTTTCTGATGACAGAACGCTTTCCTGCGCGCCCGGCGCTGCATGTCTCGAGATCTTTGTCAGTCGGAATCGTCCTCGTCCTCGTCGTCGTGCTCGTCCTCGGTGCATTGGGATTCCGTGACCGCAAAGAGACTGATTTCCTGCAACTAATTCGTTCTGTTAGTCTGATTGCGAAACGATCGGGATTCTCGAGGACGAGCACGACGACGAGAACGAGGACGATTTCAAATTTCGGAATTTGGGTTAAAACATGCCATCCCGGATCGCGCAAAAAGCGCGTCCCTACTTCCCAACGAGAATAATCTGACCCTCCGGCTTGGCAGCACCGCCTGCTTTTTCAACGCTGATGGCGAACGCATCCGCGGACTCAACGGGAACCGCAGGATGGAAATTCGTACGGATGAGTCCGTCATTGGGAACCGACAGGATCCCGGCGCTGACGGGTTGCGGCTTTTTCGGGTCGATCACCCACAACTGGTAATCTTTCCCTTGTCCAGGCGGCGGAAGCTTATCCAATTGGAGTACCCCCTTCTTTTGCTCTTTGTCCCAGACCACAACAGCCGTAGCCCCTTTGTATGCGGCGATTTGTGCCTTCAATGTCGCAATCTTGAGTTCTGAGAGGACATTTTTCTCCTTCAGCGCTGCCAAGTCGCTTTCGGACTGAGCAATCTTCTGCTGGAGCGCAACGAGCGCTCTGCTTGCTTCCGTGTTTTTCTCCTGCAGGGAAATTAAATCTTTCCGTATTTGTGCCTGTTCCACACTGAGAACGGCACACACAATCGCAAAGCAGGCTGCCAACGCCCAAGGCATCGCCAACCAGATGATTTTCGAGTAAGGCGCAGGTGGAGTGCTTCGCCGGGCTCTGCGCTCCACCTGAAGAATTCGCTGGGGGATTTCGCGTGGCGGAGCCATCGGTGATGCTGTGTAGGCCAGCGATGCAAACGCTTCCTCGAAATCGCGCGCAAATTCCCGAAGCTCCACATCGCGTGCAAGTTCGGCTCGAACCTGGTCGGCCATGGGCGGATCCAACTCGCCGAGAAGGTATTGTACAAGCAAATCTTGTTTAGCCTCGTCGATCATAGCCCCTCGTTTAAACAGTCACGCAATCGAAGAAGACCCCGCCGGATTCGTGCTTTGATCGTGCCCAGTGGCGTCGCGAGGCGCTCAGCGATCTGTGCGTGAGTCAACCCGCCAAAAAAGCAGAGCTCCAGGGCCTGCCGCTGCTCCTCCGGAATCTGTTGAAGAGCGGAGCGAACGAGTGCACCTCGTTCGCGAAGAGTCGGTTCATCCGCTGAGGTCTCATCTTTTTCCTGATTGAAAGATCCTTCAGTAGTGACTTTGTCGCGCAGCCGTTCCAATCGCCGGCGCACCCGGAGTCGGTCAATCGCTTTATTGCGGACGATCATCACGGCCCAAGCGAACGGACTACTTCGGCTCGAGTCGTACGAGGCAGCTTTGCGCCAGATGTAAGTGAACCCCTCCTGCAAAACATCCTCTGCCTCTTTGGCGTCGTTCATCATTCGGAACGCCATTCCGTACAGCGACGCGGAGAATCGCTCGTATAGGGCGGTAAATGCAGACTCATCGCCTTCGGCAATTCGGCTGATCAAACTTGCCTCAAACTCGCTCTCGGGTAACTGCGCCGGTCTGGTCATACCGCAAGTCCCGGCTCGCATGCTACCTCCTGCGGTTGTCGGAGCCAACGCTATAAAACTGCTCCAATCAACCGCGGATCGTTGCGTTTGAGCCGAGGCCATAGATCAAGGCCCAGGAACCGAGTCATAATCAAGCGAATTCCGAAAATCAGAATTTGAGTTTAATGGCCGGATCATTTTCTGCCCTACTTCTAACTTTAGTTCCAGAGTCAAGGCGCCCGCTTCACATCGGACGGCTCCTCTTCTGATAATGCGCCAAATTGAGGGCCTTAGATGCTCCGACTATTTCCAAGCGAGTACGATTGCACCCAGAACGATCAGTCCGGCGCCGATCCCACCGCGTAAACTCAATTTTTCTCCGAGGAATGCGATCGCCAACGCCATTGCGATGACGACGCTGAGCTTATCGATCGGCGCAACCTTGGAAACCTCCCCAACCTGAAGCGCACGAAAGTAGCAGAGCCAGGAGAGTCCTGTACAGAGGCCGGATAGAATCAGAAAAACCCAGGTCTTTTTCCCGATTGACCATAGCTCACCGCTGTTAGTGGTCGCCAGTGCGATGAGCCAACTGAAAAGGAGAATCACACCCGTGCGAATTGCTGTGGCCAGATTTGAGTTGACTTCGGTCACCCCGATTTTTGCGAGGACGGCAGTCGCACCTGCAAACAATGCTGAAAGTACTGCCCAAAACAACCATTCCATAGGGGAAGAATTCAAGAAGCCAAGAATTCAAGAAGCCAAGGAGAACGAATAATCTCGCGCTAAGTTTTGCATCGCAACATTCTTGAATTCTTGACTCCTTGAATTCTTGAATTTACACCGGTTGCGCCCGTCTGGAAATCAATCTCTGTAACACGATGAAGGTCAATAGAAGACCCCCCACGACTATTTTAGTCCACCAGCTGTTCAGCGTGCCATTGAAGGTGATTATAGTTTGGATCAGGCCGAGAATGAGAATGCCCATCAGAGTTCCTGGGATGTATCCGACACCGCCGGTCAGCAGTGTCCCGCCGATGACGACAGCGGCGATGGCATCCAGTTCCAGGCCGACAAACGACGCGGGATTCCCCGACTGCATGTAGAACGTCGAAACGACTCCGCCACACGCAGAGAAAAATCCGGCGAGCGCGTAGGTAATGATTTTCGTCTGCCCTATCGGTGCACCCATTAACCGAGCGGAGCTTTCGCTCGATCCGATAGCGTAAACATTACGTCCGAATCGTGTGAAGCCCGCGACGAAAGTTCCAACAATGACCGACCCCAGAAAACACATCGCGGTAAACGGTAGCACGGCTTTCGGAGCCACTAAGATCGAAAGCTGCGGCAGGACTTCGGCGTAAAACGGATGGTCGATCCCAATTGATTCGGGATGGATTACAAAGCCAAGGCCGCGCAAACAAAAGAGGCCGGCGAGGGTGACTAGAAAGGGAGGCATTTCGAAAAAATGGATCAGGCAGCCCATGAAAGCTCCGGCGACGGTTCCAATACAAAGCGCAATCCCCATTGCCAGGAACGGGTCACATCCAGCCTGCAAAAGTCGGGCAATGAGTATGCCAATGAAGGCCACCATCGAACCCACCGAAAGGTCAATGCCGCCGGACAGAATCACGAACGACTCTCCCACGGCCGCGACACCGACGAATGCGCCATCGCCTAAAAGGTTCACGATCACGCGCGGCGTACCGAAATTAGGATAAAGCAAAGAGCCGGTACCAAAGACCGCTATCAGTACAGCGGCTGTCGCGAGGAGCGGAATGTATTTAGGGTTTAGGCGCATCATGCCGCGGAGCGGTAAAGAGTTTATGAGGTAGTCGGGAGCTAAGCGGCCTGAGGACCCTTCCTAGTGGCCGAAAGAGCTGTGCCAGTCGCGCACGAAACAAATCACTTTCGAAAAGGCAAACCGCAATGATAACCAGGGCCTTCGGTACAGGAGAGACATCGGAACTCACATTTCGGGCGTATAACGTCGTGGTGAGTGTCTGGATAAAGAGCGCACCGACGACCGCACCCACGATATAGAAGCGACCTCCCTGTAACGATGTGCCACCGACCACGACGGCAAGGATCGCATCCAACTCCAGATAGAGGCCGATATTGTTCGCATCCGCGCTCTTGATATTTGAGCACGCCACCAGGCCGGCGAGTCCGGCACAGAGCCCGGAAAAAGTGTAAACTAAAAACTTTACCTGTATGGCGTTAACACCGGAGTAACGACTAGCCTCATAGTTATCGCCCACTGACTCGATAAAGAGTCCGAGCGCCGTACGCCGGACCAGGAAAAGAGCGAGTGCAAGCATCACGAGGACAAGCGTCACAGTAAATGGCAAAGCGAAGAGGTGACCATTGCCCAGGTAGACCATCGTCGGATCGAGGAAGTTAATAATCTGTCCTTCTGTAATGAGCTGCGCGATGCCACGTCCTGCAACCATCAACACCAGTGTTGCAATGATTGGTTGGATTCCGAACCCTGCGACCAGCAGGCCGTTCCAAGCGCCGGCCAGCACGGAGACGACCAGAGCAGCGGCAATCGCTACGCCCGCGGGCTGATTCTGGGTCACCAGCAGCCGGGACGACACCGCCGCGGAGATTGCCATCACGGCGCCGACTGAAAGATCGACGCCACCGGTCGCGATCACCAATACCATGCCAAGCGACAAGAGCATGACTTTAGCTCCCTGGTTAAGCACATCGATCCGTGAACCGTAAAAATGCCCGTCCAGCAGCTGGATATGAAAAAAACCAGGAGTGAAAAACTGATTGAAAAGCAGGAGTAGCGCGAGGGCACCGACCGTCCAGAAGATCCTTTGACCGCGCAACGAGTACAGAATTGCGGCAAAAATTATCCAGAATAGCAGGTCAGAAACCCAATTGATCATGCTGCCGGCCGCTCCGTATCTGCAGCCGCGATGGACTGCATAATAGCTTCCTCAGAAATCTCTGCCTCTGTCAATTCCCCCACTTTTCGGCGATCACGCAAAATCACCACGTGCTGACTTTGGCGGACAATTTCTTCCAGTTCTGAGCTGATAAAAAGCACGGCCAGGCCTTCTTGCCGGAGCGATTGGATCAGTTTCTCAATCTCGGCTTTCGCTCCTACATCGATTCCGCGGGTAGGCTCGTCGAGAATAAACAGTTTGGGTTCGGTCGCAAGCCACCGGGCGAGCAAAACCTTTTGCTGATTTCCGCCACTGAGATTCCGAAGTATTTGCTCCCGATTGGGAGTCTTGATATCAAGCGATTGAATGAAGCGGTCAGCGAGTTTTTCCTGCTCGGGAACGGATAAACGCCGCCAGGTTCCCCGGCTGGCCTGCAATGCTAAAACAATATTCTCCCGCACCGTGAGATTGGGAATAATCCCTGCCACCTTCCTGTCTTCCGGAGTCAAGGCAATGCGGTAGCGGATCGCCGCGCGCGGCGAATTGAACCTCACGGCTCGACGATTAATCAAGATTGTGCCCTGATCCGGCCGGTCTACCCCGAAAAGGAGGCGCGCCGTCTCGGTCCTTCCGGAACCGAGGAGACCCGCGAGCCCAAGCACTTCTCCTGGCCTGATTTCGAGTTCAAGGGGATGTATAAACCCTTTCTTGCCCAGACCTTTGGCTTCCAGCACCGGCTGTTCAGAGCGGATCGTGGCGGTGCTCGCCCGCTTCTGTTCCAAAGCCTCGACCTCCTGGACATCCTTCCCGATCATGTGAGAAACAAGTTTGATACGAGGAAGCTCCTTGGTTGCGAAACAACCGACTCGGCGGCCGTTTCGCAACACGGTGATCAAGTCGGAAATTTCGTAAACTTGTTCGAGAAAGTGGGTGATGAAAATAATTCCGAGACCGCCTTCGCGGAGTTTCCGGAGTTTCTTGAACAGCTCTTCGACTTCCGTCCTGGTGAGACTCGATGTCGGTTCATCCAAGATCAGCAGTTTCGCGGAAATATCGAGAGCACGAGCGATGGCCACCATCTGTTGAATGGCTATCGAATACGCGGAGAGCTGCCGCTTAAGATCCAGAGTCAGGTCTAGCCGGGCGAGAGCGGCCGCCGCTCGCTTGGCAATTGCACCCCAACGGATGGTGCCAAGCCAGGTCGGTTGGCGGCCAAGGCAAATATTTTCGGCGACCGACAAGTGAGGAATCAGGTTGACCTCTTGATACACGGTGCTGATCCCGAGCGCTTCCGCCTCGCGCGGCGATTTCGGCGCAATGATTCGGCCCTCCAACCGCGTTTCTCCGGCATCTCGAGGAAAGACCCCGGTTAGGACCTTGATTAACGTGCTTTTGCCGGCACCGTTTTCCCCCATCAGTGCGTGGATTTCGCCAGCCTGAACCGTCAGATCGACCGCATCCAGTGCCTTGACGCCAGGAAACCCTTTACTAAGAGCTGTTACTTCTAATAGCGGATTAGCCACTTCGCGATATAACAACAAAGCTCGGGCGCTCTTCCATTCGGTTCGAGCGCCCGCTTTAAGACTAAGATTGAATTCTAGTACTGTCTTTTTGGTAGCTCTGCAGCTGCTTGTGATTGTTCGTAAACCCCCTCTTGCGTGACCACGCGCTTCGGCACTTCCTTCCCGGCAGCTACCGCCTCGATCAGGTCAAAGAGCTGCGGTCCCAGGAGCGGATTGCACTCCACAGTAACGTTCAGTTTGCCGTCCTTCATCGCCTCGAAGGCGCCGCGGACGCCGTCAATCGAGACAATTTTAATATCTACGCCGGGCTTAATGCCGGCCTCTTCCATGGCCTGGATCGCTCCCAAAGCCATATCGTCATTGTGAGCAAACAGCAGGTTAATATCCTTGGCATTGGGCGCCTTCAAAAATGCTTCCATCACCTCTTTGCCTTTGGCACGGGTGAAGTCGCCGCTTTGAGACATGACGATCTTCATGTCCGGATGACTCTTTAAAATCTCCTCGAAGCCTTTCTTGCGATCAATGGCCGGCGCAGATCCGACCGTACCGACCAACTCAGCAATGTTTGCCTTACCATCAGTAAGCTTCACAGCCTCGTTACCTGCCCGTCGGCCTTCCTCGATGAAATCGGAACCGAGGAAACACGCATACAGCGAAGGGTCCGAAACCTTCACAGCGCGGTCTGACAGCACGACGGGGATTCCGGCCTTCTTTGCTTCCTGGAGCACCGGCTCGAACCCGGTTTCGACGACGGGTGAGAACGCAATTACATCAACGCCTTCAGCGATGAAGGAGCGGATGGCTTTAATTTGGTTTTCTTCCTTCTGCTGGGCGTCCGAAAAGCGCAGGTCAATACCTCGCTTGGCCGCTTCAGATTTGATCGAATCCGTGTTGGCCGTACGCCAACCGCTCTCGGCTCCGACTTGAGAAAACCCAACGACGAGTTTTTTATTTGGTTTGTTGTCTTCGGCAAACGTTCCTGTCACTGAGACCGCAAGTAGTCCAGACAGGCCGATCAGGCCGACAAAACGGTTAAATTTGGTGAATGCTTTCATGTTGTACCGGGGGACTTATTTCGCTCAATGCCACTAGCAGAGCGGCAAAGTTGAGACCCAGCCAATACTTTGTTTTGCTTAAAATATCAATATCTACTTTCACTCCGCGTCGGGGAGCCACCCGATAAATTCGGTTTGCGAAGAAAAGGGACCGAAGCTGATCCAATCAGTTGTGTGACCGGTCACTGCAGCGTTTGGAGGCGTGGTTGCTTTTGCATACACGTCAACGCAATGAAACAGAAAACCTCACACCTCCCCTAGTGT
>DASZGG010000382.1:0-4597 GCA_035939025.1 Chthoniobacterales bacterium
GATGTCTGAGGCCAAAACTTCAAGCTGGGTCGCCTTACAAAACCCGGCCTTCAGCAAACTCTGGTTTGCTACCGTTACTTCTGGGATTTGCGTCTCCGCACACGATACGGCCGCCACCTGGATGATGAACAGCACCAGTCATTCGACGTTGCTTCTCTCCCTGATGTCGACCGCAGCCACGCTCCCGTTTTTCCTGTTTATTCTGCCCGCAGGTGCTCTTGCCGACATAACGGATCATAAGAAAATGTTGTCTGCGGCATATATCTGGCTGGCGGTATGCGCTGGCGGGCTAGCCATCCTTGGCTGGCTCAATCTCCTGAATTCAGCCGTCATCCTCGGCTCGGTATTTCTGATCGGGACGGGGTTCGCGCTCAACGCGCCAGCCTTCTCCGCTATGGTGCCTGAGATCGTGTCTGACGAACAACTTCCCTCTGCATCAACCTTGACAGGACTGCAGCTGAACATCTCGACGATTGTGGGTCCAGCTTTGGGAGGACTGCTTTTGGCTGTCGCTGGAGCCAAAGCCGTTTTCGCGCTCAACGCCCTTTGTCTACTTGCAGTTCCAATCAGTCTCGGACCGTGGAAACCCACGGTTGCGAAACTCCCGCTCGAGAGTTTTTTCGAGTCCGTTACCAGCGCGATCCGCTACGTCCGGTATTCTCAAGGCATCCGAGTCATTTTGTTCCGCAACGCTCTATTCTCCTCGTTTATTGCTGTTGTTCCTGCACTGATGCCGGTAGTCGGCCTGAAAGAACTGCATCTGGGCCCCTCCAATCTCGGTCTGTTGTACACCAGCATGGGCATCGGCTCGGTGCTTGCTGCTGTCCTCATTCTTCCGTGGGCGCGCGCACATTTCTCGCCAGAGAACTTAACCCAAATGGCGATGCTGGTACGATGGATCGCAGTGGCGCTGATGGCTCTGGTCCGTGAGCCGCACGCCTTTCTCTTGGTGGCGGCTCTCGCCGGAGTGGTGTGGACGGTAATGGCTGCTGAGCTCTGGCTGGCTGCTCAACGCGCAATGCCTGTATGGGCAAGAGGCCGCATGAATGCGACCGTGATCATGGTTTCACAAGGCGCGATGGCTCTTGGCGGAATTGTTTGGGGTACGATTGCAGCAACTGCCGGGGTAAGGACCGCACTGCTGGCAAACGTTTTCCTCGGCATTTGCAGCGTTGCCCTGCTGCGCCTGCTCCGCGCGCCTTTATCAATTGATTTCACCATGACGGCCAACCTCAATGCGGTCCCGGCAACAGTGGTAAACGTTGGTTACAAACTGCTCTACCGACCCCAACCAAAAGACGGCCCGGTCCTGTTGACGGTAGAGTTTCAACTTGATCGCTCTCGGGGTGCGAAATTTGTCGATTTAATGTCTGAAGTCCGGCTCATTCACTTGCGAAGCGGTGCGTACAGCTGGCAATTGTTCGAGGATCCGAGCCGGCACAACACGTTTCGTATGGAAGTGATGTTTCCATCCTGGACTCAGTACCTGTTGCAGCAAGCTCGGATGACGAAGGCAGATCGAGAGGTTTTCGAGGAAGCTGAGTCCCTGCATGTGGGTCCAGTTCCTCCGGAAGTCCGGATGTATCTTGGTGTGAATAAGGAGCTCCTTTCACACAAAGCACAAAGACGCACTTAATTCGTGGACTGGAAGCCTATCCAGTTGCTATTCTCGTTGCGGTCATTGACGGACTCAAAGGCTTCCCTGAAGCCGTTACAGCGGTCTTTGCTGATACCGAGATTCAGGCCTGCATCGTGCACTTAATCGCCGTATCGTTGCAGGAAATCGCACAGGTAGCTGTATGCGATTCAGCCAGGCTAGAAAGCAACACTATCGAATTATGAAAACGCAACCGATCTCGTTTCTTTCGGGTTTCATCGCAGCCATTGCGGTGCCCGTTCTCCTCAATGCGGCCAGCCTACCCGGCAGCCTGCTCTGGAATCCAACTAAAATCGCAAAAGACAAAGGCATGGTCGTCCTGGCAGAAGAAACCACCAAGTCCGTCCCGAAGACCAAGGTGAACGTTGACGCCAACGGTGTAATTTTGAGGGGATACGACCCAGTTGCCTATTTTACCCATCACCAGGCCGTCAAAGGCAACCCGGCAATTCAGACCAGGTTCGGGGGTGCGATCTACTATTTCGTTTCCGTGGCCGACAAAGTCGCGTTTAGCAAGAATCCTTCCAGATATGTTCCGCAATATGGAGGCTTCTGCGCTTATCACCTGAGCAAAGGCGAATTGAAGGACAGCGATCCAGGGGTCTTTTTCATCTATAAAGGCAAGCTCTATGTTTGTTCCGCCGCCGATGGTGCGAAAGAATTTCGCAGCAATATCGACCAAAATATACGAAAAGCCGACGATTACTGGCTTCCGCCTGGGAGGGCCCAGGGACAACCCTACAACCGGTACGGTCCTCGATGATTATCGATATTGTGCGCTTCGACTCGCCCGCAACCACCAACGCCACCCTACTTGCAGCCTAATGACCGTTTTCCGTTGGGCACCGCAGAATAGAGAAATCATAGGCGGTAGTGGACCTTTATCGGTGCCTCCTGGTTAGCACGAATGGATCGGTTCCACCCTACAATCACAGCGATCAAGCTGGCTATTTGGAACCCAGATGGAAATCTGGTTCTAAGTTGCCTCCTCCAGGGTAAAGGATGCGCCGCTACGAAGCCGCCGATCTAATGTACCCGAATTGTGCGGGACAAAGATTCTGTCAACATGGCATGTCGTGATTTATCCTGAATTCTTTGGCGAACTCGCGGCAGCGCCACCAACTCTGCAAACAAAACTCCCACATCGCCGAAGCCGACGCGCAGATGGCCGCTCCCTCCAGTGCTTGCAGATCGAACGGTTTCAGCAAGACGGTCAATCTGCGAGAAGAGAGTCGGCAAACGGGCTGCCAATTCGCGTCCTTCGATCGTGAGATGCAGGCGATGAGGCGCCCGATCGAACAAAGAAACTTCGAGTGCGGTTTCCAGCTTTTTGATTTGCCGGCTCAACGCGGGTTGCGCCACATAAAGCGTTTTGGCGGCTTGCCGAAAGCTGCCGGTTCTGGCGATTTCGGCGAATGACACCAGCTGCCGAAGATCGAAAGCGTGATATCGAAAAGGTTTCATCGGATCGAATTATGCTATTCGAATGGGACGCCCGTACCAGCTAATTAATATCATTGCAGAATTAGATAGAGGCGATATGGAGAAACACACTATCCGACTGACAGCAATTATAGGACTTGGTTGGCTTTGTTTTCTGGCGTCGTACGTCGATCAGGAATCGACCGCAAAAACATCCAGCCTAAGGACCACATTAAATCAGAATGAAACTGCTGAAAGTATACGGAACGCAATTAATTGACTATTTGGGCTTGCGAATAAAGATCCCAAAGATCGATTGGGCGCAGCGAAAACGATCGCTAGTAAGGGTCAGCGCGCCTCGTGCAGGAGTCACCCCGTTCCCGGTAGTAGTTACGCAGTTGGACTACGATGCCGTTCCAGTGGGCGGCTGGTACTGGTTCAACGGCCAACTGCAAAAACGATATTGGGCAGCCACGACACCTACTCCAGCGACCCCCATTGTCGGTTCCGACCGAGGGGCTGAGAATAGCGGCCAACCTATTCACCACGCGCGGCCAATATTTAGGGTTCATAGCTCAATTCCTTAAAAGGAATTTCGCGCGATGCCGTCTGTTAGAGTTGAATCGTTGGTATGCACCGTAGAAGTGATAGGACCAAGCCACTTCGCCGGCGCCGGTAGGGATGCGCTCCCGCGCGTCCGGCGCTGAATGTCTCGACGCGTCTTTTGCCGTTTCTGCCGCGCTCGCAGTGCCGATTGTATTCTTTATTGCGCCTTCTGTGAACGTGCTGCGCCGGACGCGCCGGAAACCATCGACGATCAGAGGCGCTGCACCCGACATGATCATCGGACGTGCTGCCGCGGATTGCGCGGGAGCGCGTCCCTACCGTGCCACACGTTGCGAAAACGCGTCGAAATGGGCCACGCCGGATCGCGCAGGAGCGCGCGTCCCTACCAGCGCCTTTTTTTAGAACGTTTCTTGGACCGTACTTGGGTTAGAATGTCAAGGTTGTGACGCGAGCAATCCCTAGCTTTTGACAGCTACGCTAAAGAAGTTTTCGTGCCCGCGTTGGAATCCGGCGAAGCACTGAGCCGGAGTCCGGCGAGACCTCAACAATAACCAGCAGGTGATAGCTAAAAGGTTTCATCGGATCGAATTATCCTATTCGAATGGGACGCCTATGTCAGCTAATTAATATCATGTATCCATTTAGTTTGTTGATCGGAGAGCTGGAGCCCGCTAGGAGAAGACTCCAGTATATTTTTGAGGCACCAGATGGTACGCCAAAAAGGCGAAACCCCTGTTTCTATGTCGATCGAGCCCGCCGAGGATATGATCCGGCGCGAATTCTGCATGAAAGCGAAGTCCGACCTAACCCGATCCTCCGCCAGGTAGCTTAAGGGGAGCATTGGGAGAAGTCGCCGAGGTATTTTACCTAAAGATGCGACCTCGCTAAAGTCTCACTAGGAGAAAGAGAACTATGAAACTGTTAAGTATACTACTGGCGCCGATTGCCGCG
>DASZGG010000383.1:0-7304 GCA_035939025.1 Chthoniobacterales bacterium
ACTCCGCCCATCCACGATTCAACTTCTTCAGGAGAAGTGAAACACCAGAACGCCTCGACACTTGGAACCGTTCGCGCCTCCCAACTGTCTGGCAGGAAGCCGTAAATCTCCTGAACAATCCGACGCTTTTCGCCCAGGACCGCCAAAGATAGAACTGTCTTGCGGTGAGCATTGACATTCGCCTTCGGCAGATAACTCCCGTGACCATCTTCGTAGGCAAAAAGCCAGAGCGATTTGCTGACGATCGCTCCGATGCGCCACAAATCAAAGACCGCGCGAAACACCTCCTCGTGACGCAGGTGGCGCGTATACTCGCCCTCCGGTCCATGCGTGATAATCAGGTCAAAGCTGAGGGTTGCCGCCCATCGACTGATTACCCGGAGCGTTTCCAGCGGCGGCAGCGGACGCTGCTCGGGACCATCATCGAAATCGCGGAGTTCACCTTCAGCATTAAAGCTGGCAATCGCCTTTTGAAACTTTGGTGCGCGATCCGAATCATCGGCCCGGCATAGTCCCAAAATCCGACAATTCCAGTCGCGTTCCATCAGCAATGTGCCTCCTACCCAAATCGTCTCATCATCAGGATGCGCTACCACCACAGCCACTTGCATGCTTAGGTTAGGTTGCGGGCGGGTGGCGCCAGGCTTCTGTGTGGCTCGGGGAATTTGACTGCGCTTTGTACTTTGTATTTACCGACAGTGCGAGGAGAACTCCAAGAGCGAACCCGGTACCGGCGGTGACGAAAAGCAAAACTGCGTGAGGCATCACGAGCGTAGCAAAGAGCAAGTGCGTTGCTACCGGCTCCCGGTTCTGGACCACCATGATCACTACCAGGATAGCCAAGATTGAAGCGGTAATGATTTTCAAGTTGCGCATAAAGTCAAAAAGGTCCGGAAGATTGTTCAGTTTAAGCGAGACGCCAGCTAGCGAGAGAGGCGACAGCTGGTCCCTTCGAAATATCCGGATCAATGACCAGTTGAAGCATCCAAACGCCATCGAGGTCCACTTCGTAATCCTCGATCTGGCTAGTCGAACCGCTGGGGCTGAAATTCCACTGCTGCTGAAACAAGGGCCGCAGCGCGTCGGACTTGTCCTTTGACCATCGCAGGGTGAACTGCTGAGTGCGTTCCGTCTCCAGTTCTATAAAGCGGAGGCCGATACGTCGGATTCGTTGCGGCTCATCGAAAAAAAGACTAATGGTCTGCTTTCCTCGCTCAGCGGCTCGCCAGCCACGCTTGTCTTCTTCTTCAAAAGCTGATTCGATAGGATATCGCCAATCTTCAGAAGTAACTTCAACCCGCGCTATCGCCCTCAAGTCGAGCCAGGATGCTTTCTCTAATTCCGTGTCGGAATTCTTAATAGTCTTTCTCATACTAAAATCCTTTTCATTTCTCCTCGCCCGAAAGCAGAGGCGTTAGGAGTTCCGTACTGGAAACGGGCGTACCTCCTGCGATTAACGGCATCGGTGAAGTTCTCTCACCACCTGGACCGTCAAGAGACCAGCGAAAGCGCCTGCTCCGGTAAGGCTATCTCCCGCAAAAAGTCGTTCAACTTCTCCCAATTCTCCCATATTGTTCTCGACTAGTTGCAGTTGCTTTTGTGTATACCGCGCATATTTCATCGCAAACGATTCTTTATTTCAGTCATAGCTTTCACCCCATTTTGCATCGATAGTACGTTCATGACGCCGATTCACGCAAAAGTCGCATCGACCGGGAAGCGCGGCGATGAATATTGCCTAATTATCGACCTGGTGCCGTCCGAATTTCTGGGACCGTTCGAAAGACTCCGCTTCAAGAAGAATCCTTACTGTGGGTCCTTTAGCACTTCTCTCACTAAAAATTGGCTTACGCTTACTTACCGTAAAGATCCGGGTTTTAAGACAGGCGAGATATTTCCGCTTTCGAGAACTAATTAAAGAGACTTTTCCATACTTTCCTGCTATACCCAAAAGCAATCGAAAAAGTTCGAAAACAGTACTAGAGAAGCTGGGAGCCAGGGGTAAGTTAATTGCGCATGTATGCTAATACGAGCGGTTGGACCCGATGTTCCGCGGCGAAGTACCCGCCAACTGAGCAAAAGCCTTTGCCGCGAGAGAAAATCTTCTCCCGCGGTTTGAAAGAATGATCAAATCAAAGAGTGAAATGTTATGAGCGAAGGTTCTGTAGAAATCAAAGATTTGGTAAAGACCTACACGGATGATCGGGGCCGCCCGACATTTACCGCGGTCAAGAATATCAGCCTGGATATCCAGAACGGCGAGTTCATGGTGCTTGTCGGACCTTCTGGGTGCGGAAAGTCGACGACATTACGTATGGTCGCCGGTCTTGAAAAGATCAGTAGCGGGACGATCTCGATCGGAGGTCGTGTAGTCAATGAACTCGAGCCGAAAGATCGCGGAATC
Organism: Chthoniobacterales bacterium; assembly: GCA_035939025.1. Classification (GTDB taxonomy): domain Bacteria; phylum Verrucomicrobiota; class Verrucomicrobiia; order Chthoniobacterales; family JAFAMB01; genus JAFAMB01. Next base: position 2,405 of record DASZGG010000383.1, read on the forward strand.
GCGATGGTTTTCCAGAACTACGCGCTTTATCCGCACATGACTATCTTCAACAACATGGCTTTCGGCCTCCAGTTGGCAAAGAAGAAGAAAGATTTCATTTCGGAAATCGTCGGCCGAACCTCAAAAGCTCTTGGTCTTGACAAGATGCTGGACCGCAAACCGCACGCTCTCTCAGGCGGTCAGCGCCAGCGCGTAGCTCTCGGTCGGGCTATTGTGCGAAGTCCGATTGTCTTCCTTTTCGACGAACCGTTGTCCAACCTGGACGCGAAGATGCGCGTTCAGATGCGGTCGGAGATCTCCCGCTTGCACGTTGAGTTGGGTTCTACAATGATTTACGTAACCCACGACCAAGTCGAAGCGATGACCATGGGTGACCGTATCTGTGTCTTGCGCGATGGCCTCATCATGCAGGTAGCCGATCCGCTGACTCTCTACCGGCAGCCCGATAATCTCTTTGTCGCCGGCTTCATTGGCGGTCCGCCGATGAACCTTCTGAAGGGGAAGGTCCAACGACGGGACGGCGGTCTGTTCTTTATGGAAGCGGCTGAGAAGAACGCTCTGACCTTCCCTCTCAAAGGCCGCCTCGAACCCCTCGCGAACAGATACATCGACAAAGATATCGTTTTCGGCATTCGTCCCGAACACATCACGAACGAACCGAAAGAGGGCTCAAGTCTGCCGGTCACTCTGACCGTGGATATCGCCGAACCGATGGGTTCGGAGTCGCTGGTGTACATGAAAGCAGGCACAGGTAACTTGATCGCCCGAATTCACGGCGAACATCTATTCCATTTGGGTGAACAGGTGACCGTCCAGCTCGACTTGGACAAGGTCTCTTTGTTTGATGCTGAAACCGAAAAAGTGATCCGATAACGCGCTCTGCGCTTCATGCAGAAGGCCAGTTCTTCATTCCCAAAAAAATCCAAGCAGTGACTATGAATGCAGATTATTGGGAAAAAAAGACGGCTTTGATCCGGGGCGGCGTCGTTCGGGTGATATCCCTGTTCAGGCCCGAAGAAGTCGATTACTGGCGCGACGAGCTTAAGTTGCATCGGAGAAACAGTCGTGAAATCGAGCTGATGACCTGGGCAAAACACGCAGCAACGCTGCGGGGACGTGTACACTACGGCCGTATTGACGAAGTCGCTGAATACGTCTTCCAGTTCAATCGCACTTCAGAAGGAGAGCTTTTGAAATTCGGTACTGTCGCATTTTCGAGGTCAGAGGATAGGGCGCTGGCGCGGCAGGTGATCGATATATTCGGCACTAAAAACTGATAGTACAGCCTTCCCTTACGACGGGCGGCCAAAGGGCGGCAAAGGCTGGAGCCTTCGCTTACGACTCTCCTTTTGCGCTTTGTTTCGGACCGGCAAAGGCTGGAGCCTTCGCTTACAACGACGACGAACGAATGCTCCTGGGGGCCCGAGTCGACCCGTTTCCGTTGGCAGAGGCTTGAGCCAACACATCGACGAATTGAGAAGAGACCGCGGCGGTTAGTCCATCCGGTTTCCAGGCAGCCCCCACAGGCACCCACGCTCTATCCTCGGGAGCCAGATCGCGGAAAATTACATTCTTGGCGGGGATCTTCTGCAGCGGCTCGCTGATCACTGCCACGCCAAACCCAGCCGCTACAAAGGCGAGCGCACTGGCGGCACCGTCCGCTTCCTTGGCGATTCGTGGCTTGAAACCCACACGCCGGCAACTTTTCAAGAGCCAATCGCCGTAATTCGGGTACATCCGATTTAGGCCGATAAAAGCCTCCTCCTTCAGGAGCGATAAAGCAATCTGCGGCCTGTCTGCAAGCGGGTGGGATTTTGGCAGCGCCAAGCTGATCGGATATTTAACCAAAAGCCGCACGCGTAGCAACTCCAACACCGGCCGATCGCTCGGCACAAGTATACCCACCGCGATGCGCCCCTCAATCAGCGCCCGCTCCTGCGATAGGGTGTCCATCTCGATGCAATCGACGACGATTCCCGGCGAAGTTTGCCGCCAGACTTCCAGCGCCTTACCCATAAAATCGTGCGTCAACGCAGACATGTAGCCAATGGCTAATTCCCCAATCTCGCCTCGGCTGATCCGCTGGGCTTTCTTGATCGAGGCATCGCAATCCTCGAGGATACGCCGGGCGTCGACCAAAAACGCCTTACCAGCCGGCGTCAACGCGACTCCTTTGCGCCGTCTCTCGAACAATTCCATCCTCAGTTCGCCTTCCAGGTCGTGGATTTGCTTGCTGAAGGGCGGTTGAGAAACGTGCAGCCGATCCGCGGCGTGTGTGAAGTTCAACTCCTCTGCTGCAGCGACGAAATATTCTAGATGGCGGAACTTCATGGACGGCTCTTTGATCGGAATTGCACTCCACTCTTTGTTCGAGCTTCGGTCGACCTTACCGACAACAAAGATGCTTATCAGCACCATAGCGCCTTTTAAGGCTGAATGCAACGGTAACTCTTTGAGACGGAAATTGGAGAATTACGATCGCTTGTGGCGTGATCAAGGTTGGTCGCAGGCTTTTGCATTGCAACCTCCATCGGAACGATGGTAAAAAGCAGCACGGTGCACACAAAACCTGACTGGAGGCTCAATCCCAGGTTATTGCTGGGAAGTACCGCACGTACCGATTACTTCGGAGCGCTTCTCGGGTGGGGAATTCCTCTAGTAACGGATGCGATGTCACAGTTTAGACCGGCGCAGATCTGGCAAAGACTAAAAAAAGTCAGGTTACGTTCGCCCCGTTCAACTCCACCAAAATAACTTCTGTCTAATCCGCACCATTTAGAAAAGTCCTTCTGGTTCCGACCTAAAAGTTTCCGTGAAGCTTTTATGCGCAGGCCAAGTTTTAATAATTCGACGTTCGTGATTGCCATATTCGCAAGTTTGATCACCGCCGCCTGAACTATAAGAGCTGAGTAAGAGCACTTGTGGCGGCACACTGATCTGGGCAAGAGTCTCGTTCGGCTTCCCCGTATTCTCCTATACTGTTCTAGACGAGTTACGGTTGGGTATCTATATGCCCCGCAAGGGCGGGAACCCACTACTTGCCCGGGGGACTGTAATCAACCCCCTTTTTCACGGCCAGATCAACCTCTTCCGGCGTTAAAAGCACGATCGTCTTCGTGCGAATCGCACCAGTAGTCACCGCGAGCGAAATCGCGGCGGCCGTTGCGTTGTCCGGCCCCTCAGATATCACGTACGCATCATTGTCACCGAATGCGAAATAGAATCCCTCCAGACGGCCACCGAGTTTTTGCAAAATATTTTCAACAGCAACGCGACGGGCTGTTCCGCCTTCTTTTACAAGTCCTTTAATCCCTTCAGGAGTATAAGAAACCATCGTCAGGTACTTGGGCATAACTTCGAGCAGGTCAGCGGCTTCATTCCTTGGCGCAATTCAGTCTCCCCTCTTCCGAAGAATAATCCAGCGGTACTTGAGGTAATTGTGGACGGTTGTTTTTCCTGGATGTCTTGCTCGGGACGTTGGAGTTTGACGAAGTTTATCCAGAAATCTATGAAAGCACCCACAATACTCGCAGTAGCCGCTGCGGCGATTACGCTGACGTCAATCGCATTAGGAGACAAATATAGCGATCTCGTCGCGCAAGGATACCGTTGGGCGACCGCCGATGGCCTTTACGCCTGCGTTTCTAAAGATGACGTACAACGAATGGTCAATAACCCTACGTCGCCGGCCGGCGATGAAATCCAGCTAAAAATGATCGAACAGGTCAAGGCATACTTTCTGACACCTGGAACGATCGTTCAGGTGACTGAGGAGGATCCAGGCTCTGGGCTGTCAAAGATTCGTATGGCCGGGATTACCGTCGATCTTTGGACCCTAACCAGATTTCTCAGCAAGCACGCCGTCAAGGATACATACGGAGTAGTCGAAACTCCCGAGACTTCGGGTCTCATTCCCACAGCGACATCGGCGATCGACGCCGGTCCGACGCCGGAGGTCGGTTTCAGTCCGGTTCCCGGCACAAGCCCCAGTCCCGGCACGAGTCCGGTTCCCGACACAAGCCCCAGTCCCGGCACGAGCCCAACACCGACGCCTGCGACCAATCAGTAGCTCGGCTTAGTAACCGCGAAGAATCTTCGACGTCAATTCTGACAGTATGAAACTTAAATATCTCATTGTGCCGATCTTTGCGCTCGCCGCATGCGGTTCATTACAGGCACAGACGTCGGATGCGACCCCTTCATCTAGCCCTGCTCAGGAAGGTCATTGGCGCCATCACGATCATGGGCTCTGGAATAAACTGAATTTGACGGATGCGCAAAAGCAGCAAATCCACACGATCAGGGAAAACAACAGGAAAAACCCGGCATTTCGTACCGCGCTAGCTACGTACCTTCAGGCTAAGAACAAGGTGCAAGATGACGTTGATGCGACTCAGGCCGCAACCAGCGATGACTCAGCGGCTCTTGGCGCCGCGGAGGCGCAACTCGCGGTTTTTCGCACGCAACAGCAAAACGAGATCAAGGCCATTCTGTCCGGGGATCAAGTGCAAACATGGAATGAGTTCCAAGCGAAACGCGCCACCAGGATTCAGAATCGAATCAACAAATTAACCCAACCCGAGTCTTAGTCCCGATCAGGCGGTTGATGTCTCGCAAAACAATAAGAGAATCACGCTTGAACAGCCCTGCTCCCAACTGTTGGAGCAGGGCTTTTGTTTTTCTCTCAAAATCCGAAGGGCTTTCCAAGAGTTCACTTTCGGGTATAAGTCTAACGCGTAGTTATTGGCCAACTCTCCAGAAACAGGTACGCCCTGTCAGGTCGATTGACTGCTCTATGACTTTATGGCCACTGAAATTCGCTTTGGACTAATTGGGTTGGGCCTTATGGGCAGGGAATTTGCCAGTGCTGCAGCGCGATGGAGCCATCTAACCAATAGCG
>DASZGG010000384.1:0-11577 GCA_035939025.1 Chthoniobacterales bacterium
GAAGACGCTCGACACCGAGAAAATTTCGGTTAGGGAATTTTTGCGCTGCTTCAACCAAAAATTTTCCAGGACCAGAACCGAGATCGACTTCAATTGGTCGATCGTTCTGAAATATCTCACGGAGCGGGAGCGGCTTAAAAACGCTGTGCGGAAATAATTCCATCGATTCGAACACTAGGGAGCAAAGAAGGGATTGTGTTCGCGTTCGTTTTTGACGGTGCTGAGCGGACCATGACCCGGGCAGATTAATGTGTCATCCGGCAAAGAGAGCAACTTCTCCAGATTGTTCCGAAGCGCTTTCTGGTAATCGTTCGGAGCGCCTCCCATTGATCCGGCGAACAACGAGTCGCCAACGACCGCAATCGTCGCTTTCAGGCCGTGCACAATGTAAGAGGTGCCCCCCGGAGAATGTCCGTTCGTGAGCCTTGCTTCAATTCGCAGTTTGCCGAGACGAAATTGATCCCCCTCGCGCACAACCTTCGTGTCCGGCATTCGTTCCAGGTCCGGACCGAAAAACTCCGCGCGGATCTTTTTCACGATCGCCCCGAGATCTGCAATGTGATCCTGGTGAGTGTGTGTTAGAAACAGATATTTTACCGTCAGTTTTGCAGAGTCCACGAATGCCAAAAGTTCGCTCGCATCAGCCCCGGTATCGAAGATTGCAGCTTCTCTGGTTTCAGGATCCCAGACCAGATACGCGTTCACCGTCATGTCGAGCAGCGGCGTGTTGAATTGCTTCACACCCTCCACGAATGGGACATCAGTCGGATACCAACTCTTGGAATAGCTGGCAGCCAAAGCCTTCGGTCCTAAGCCAAGAGTTTCGGCTAACTCGGATACGCCGGCAGGGTTGCCTGAACCTTTCTTTAGCGATCGCAGTTCTTCCGAGCTCAAGTGAACCCTTTGAGAAAGCTCATGGTCGCCCAAATGCAGGCCACGTTGCGCTTTGCCGACAATATCTTCGAAAAGGTCTTCTAGCGGGATTTTCATAGGCAGAACTCAGCTACGGGTTTTTTTTTGCAGAGTCGAGACGCGGTTGTCTTCCATCCGTCTGATAATGACCTGGCTTGGGCGAATATCTAAGACTTTGTAGGTGTGGCCTGGGTCACTCGGAATCGAGAAATTCTGGTCAACTTCGACTTTCAACGTCTGTTCTGAATTCGGAAAGGAGAGGATGGCATAGGCGGCATGCTCCTGGGCGGGAACACCTCTGATAAGTGTAATCGTCTGCCCGGTTTTCATATTCCGCAGTTTAACGATCGAAGCATCCACAGGATTACCATCTTTGTCTTCGGTATTGCGGATTTCGACATCGGTAACCTCGTAGTCGAGCCCTCTCAATTGATCACCCGCTGCGACGCTATACTCTCCTCCACCAACCGCCTGAATCTTTGCCTTCTTGCCGCTGACTTCGGTGAGCATCACTGGCAGAAACTCTTGCTGGATCTCGACAACTGAAACTTGCTTTATCTCGGGAGAATTATCCGGTGCCTCCATCGATCTGCTCTCGCCACTCCTTGGTTGAGCATTGGCAACTCCCTCCCGCTCCGATCGTGAGAGCAAATCCTGATCCGCTACGGCGCCAGTGGGCTCGCCAGAATTTCCGTTCGGCAGACTCTTTTGCGAAGTACCGCCGGCAACTGACGGCGGAGAGGCTTGTTGTAGACGTTTTGCCAATTCGTTATAACCCTTTACGGTCGCCAAAGAGCCGGCCGTCGCACCGGATTTATCGGTCAGAGTTGGATCAGCACCTGCCTTCAACAGCAAAGAGACGAGACCAGTATCTCCCTTGTTGGCCGCCAACATCAATGGCGTCCGTCCGTCTTCCGCCCGCGTATCAACCTCGGCTCCGTGGTCGAGCAATATTTTCGCGGTGTCCTCGTGTCCCATCAAAGCGGCAACCAGCAGACCACGATTGACTTCCTCACGAGACCGCGCCGCAAGGGCTTCGACACAGTTGGCGTTGTGTTGATATACGGCGTAAATCAAAGCTGTCCAACCGCGCTGGTCTTCTACATTCGGATCCGCATTCTTTTCGAGGAGCAAATTGACAATGTCCAGTTTATTACCTTCTGCCGCCAGCATCAGCGCGGTGACTCCATCTTTGCCTTGCGCATCAATTTTTACCTTCTGATCAAGTAACTTTTTGACAACATCGAACCGGCCATTTTTCGACGCGGCCATCAGAGCTGTTAATCCTGCGCTGCTTTGCGCATTGCAATCGATGCCTGCATCAAAAAAAAGTTGGACTGCCTTCGTATCGCCATTCTCAGCCGACCGGACGAAGTCGTCCGGCGTAAACCTGACGTTCAACTTCTCCAACTCTTGGATCGCCTGCTCTTTGGACTGACCGCAGCCAAACAGCAGTACTGCTATGCAAAGGGCCAACCAAACAGCCTTACTCATGCGAAGAGCGCTTGCGTTCCGTCCATTCCAACAAAACGTCGAACCCGGAAAACATGTGCCGGGCGAGAATTCGGGTCCAGAACTACGAAATTGCGGCGACCACGCCAGGTGTATTTGTCGCCCGTGATCAGATCTTCCACCTGGTATGGATCGGCGGCTTCGATCGAAAAGTTTTCGATCGGGACGTAAGCAAATCCGCTCTGGGTGTTAAAAGGGTCAAGATTAACCAGCACTAGAACAATGTTGTCAAGGGCCTCCGTCGCCTTGGAGTAGAACAATATTTGTTCATTTTCGACCATATGGAATCTTAGATTCTCGTACTCGCGCATCGCTCGGTTGTTGCTGCGAATGAGGTTCAGCTTTGTGATGTAATCCTTAATGTTACCAGGGGCGTTCCAATCGCGCTCCTTGAACTGGTATTTTTCCGAGTTGAGATATTCTTCTCTGCCCGGGATGGGAACATTCTCGCACAACTCAAACCCGCTGTAGATACCGTAAACCGTGCTTAGCGTTGCAGCGAGAACAGCCCGAATCAAAAAGGCCGGACGACCGCCTGTCTGGAGGAAAAACGGCAAAATGTCCGGCGTGTTCGTAAAAAAATTCCCGCGGAAATAATACTTCATCTCTGTTTGAGTCAGTTCGGTCAGGTACTCACTGAGCTCCCACTTGGTGTTGCGCCAGGTAAAGTAGGTGTACGACTGGCCAAACCCTCCCTTCGCTAACGATTTCATCATCTTGGGACGAGTGAAGGCTTCCGCCAGAAAAATCACGTCTGGATAATCCTGCTGAATCCCCGCAATCATCCATTCCCAAAAAGCGTTCGGCTTCGTATGGGGATTGTCGACGCGGAATATCCGGACGCCATGCTGTACCCAGAAGAGAATGATGTCCTTCATCTCTTGCCAGAGATTCCTCCAGTCAGGGTTATAGAAATTCAATGGATATACATCCTCGTATTTCTTAGGAGGATTCTCGGCGTACTTGATGGTTCCGTCCGGACGATGAAAAAACCACTCCGGATGCTCTTTGACGTATGGATGGTCCGGTGAGCAGTTGATCGCGAAATCGAGAGCGATCTCCATACCTCTGGACCGAACCTGATTAACCAGCCAATCAAAATCATCAAGCGTGCCCAGCTCCGGTTCGACAGCTTTGTGGCCGCCGAATTGGCTGCCGATCGCGTACGGAACACCGGGATCTCCCGGTTCGCTCGTCACCGAATTATTTCTGCCTTTCCGCTTAGTAAAGCCGATTGGATGAATCGGCGGAAAGTAGATCACGTCGAACCCCATCGCTTTCGCGTCGTCAATCCGACCGAGGCAATCGCGGAGCTTCGATCCGGCATTCGGCTTTCCTTCGGCAGACCGTGGAAAAAACTCATACCAAGCGGCGAACAGAGCTTCCGAACGATCCACAATCACCTGAACATAGGGCTCAAACTCCGTCCTAAGTTCGAGGTCCGGCCAGGCGGTCATCAACCCAGTCAACTCAGGATTCTTTGCTAGTTGAGCGCCGAAGTGAGCATCGGCACTCTTTAATTGTTTGGAAAAGATAAGCAACCGATCCTTGTCTTGTCTGCGCGTGGCGCGATTCGCCGCCTTTTCCACCAGAACCGACCCCTCCTCCAGCTCCGTTCTCAGCTCCGTGTTACCGGCGCCGAACTTCTTCGCATACTCAACCTGCCACGATTTGAAATGGTCCTCCCAAGCCTCAATCGTGAACTCGTGAAGTGCGTTTTCAATGAAATGACAGACGGCCTCCCATCGATCATTCTCCAGCGGCCTCATCGGCGTCTGATACCAATCCGCCTGTCCGACTTTTCGCCATTTAAGATTGACCGAAACTTGGTCATGGCCTTCCTTGAAGACGTCAGCGGACACCTTCAGATCCTGTCCGACAACCCTCTTAATTGGGTAACGCCCTCCGTCGATACATGGATCGATGTTTTCGATGACAACGGTTGGCAAAGATTCCAGAGTCAATTTTTTCGTGCTCACGGGAGTCCAATGCTGGGTTTGGGTCTATCCGGAAGACCGGCTAACAAGTCTGCAAAGAACCTAAAGTCCTCTGACACGGAAGCAACTTCGATCAACGTTTTTATCGCTGGTCGGATATGACGCAAAAATTCGCGCTTTTCACTAAGGAGTCCGATCACTCCGTAGGCGCCGAGCGCCTGCATCAACCGTTGAATCCCGCAATCCAAAAAAACTCCTTCGAATTCAGCGAAGCTCCACCCCTGGCCGTTGCGCTCAAAATAATACTTTAAAAGATGAGTCCGTTCGTCGTTGGCAAGGGTTACGTATGGGTCGAACAACAGGGAGGCTAGATCGTATTGCGGTAAGCCGGGACGCATTCCCTGAAAATCAATCAGGTAGGCTTGCTCGTCCCAAATGATAATATTCTGCGATTGAAAATCGCGGTGCACCAAAACCCTCGGATAAGAGGCAAGTCGCTTGGCCAGATTCACGAACGAAGCGTGCTTGCGCAACCGCTCTATTTCAGCTGCCGCCACTTGAAAATACAGCCCCAGACAGTTTTCCAGGCAGTAATTTTGTTCCCAGCGATAGAGTGATTCGTCGAATCCAAGTTGGAGGCGCAAATTCTCGCCAAGCGCCAGTTCTGCGCTGTGCAAAACCGCTACCTGGTCGAGCGCAGTCTCGTAGAAGCGACGTCGGACAGCCCAGGACTCGGTCCTGTATTGCCACAGGTCGTCCTCACCTAGATCCTGCATCCATATCAAGCCCTGATCGTGATCATGGTAATAAATCAAAGGTGCGTTGACTCCGATTCCGTCCAGAAAATTGGCAATCGCAACGAAACGTTCGTTTTCAATTTTCTCGGGATTGTACTTCACCAGAATCAGCGAATGATCCGCACTGAATCGTACGCGATAGTATCGCCGCTCCGAACCTCCTTTATCCAGAGGCAGTATCTCAACTTGAGCTTGATCATAGTGAGGAAAAAGCTCGCGCGTCTGATGGATGAGGCGCTCTATGCTCATACGAAGTCGGTAAGCTGATAGGTCCCGCCTTCGACCTTGACGCCGCCCACGATGCAGGAGCGCAACGTCGCGCCGTGAGAAATGAGCGACCCGGGAAACAAAATCGAATTCTCTAAAAGAACCTCAGCCTCAACGGAGCACATATTGCCCACATAAGATCCACCGTCGATCCTGCTCTTTGGCGAGATTTTTGCGGAGCGTTCGACCTGGACCGGCCAATGGGCGTCGTGGACGTAATCAGGTGACCAACGTTCGTAGGCGATGATTTGGTGTACCCTCAGGTATTCCGCTCTCGAACCAATGTTGAACCAACGATTCTCCTCTAGAGCCACACCTCCAACCCGTCCCCCCGATTTGAGCCATTCAACGATAATTGGGACGAACGATATTTTGGTGGCTTTTGGTATCCGAGCAAATACCGACGAATTCCAGATGGAAATGCCCGCGAAATCGTATTCCCCTCGCTTACCAGATCCGAGTGCTCCGAGAAAGTCAACGACCAGGCCGGATTCTCGGCGCCAACTAATGCTGGTGGAAAGTCCCGTGTTGCGAAGAGCTAAAGTCACGTCGTTCTGTCTCGAGAAATGTTCGTCGACCAAGCGATCGACAGGTAAGTCGGTCAAGATGTCTCCGCTGTAAACGATAAAAACTTCGTCACCAATCCGCTGTTCGAGGTTTTTCATGGCTCCACCGGTCTCCAGCAAGTTTTGCTCAAAGACCAGTTCGAGATGCGCCCCGTTGTATTCGTTGGCGGGAAACATCGAGGAGAACTTCTCGGGCAAATGGTGAGTATTAATCCAAAACTTTTCGATGCCGATTCGACGCAAGTGGTCGAGGGCAAATGTGATCAGTGGCTTTCCAAAAATGGGCAGCAACGGTTTCGGCAACACGTTCGTGAGCGGGAGAAGCCGTGTCCCTAAGCCGGCACCAAGCACGAGCGCTTTACGAACGCGAGCAATCATCAACAAATGGGAACCTAGCGGGCAGAGATGGCGAGTGTAAAGCGCGAATAGGCGTATGGGCATGTCCGCGCGTCGGCGAAGAGATCACACAAAGGTCACCAAGATCAGAGAAGGACACGAAGGTCCTTAAATGCTCTAACAAAATAGGATGCGTCGATATCGTCCGGTTCGACAACCCTTATTTATCCTTCGTGACCTTCGTGTGAGACCTGTTTGCGGTCGTTCCAATTGACTTCCGATCTTGAGCTGGTAAATGGGCGGGAAGGCGCTCAGTACGATGAAAGTTTTATCGTTAGTTGTTTCCTCCCTTGGTTTGGCAACTGCTCTATTTGGTGCAGATCCGGCAGGACCGGTTATTACAGTCCGGAAAGGGACTTCCTTGGAAGTTGAGGTGAAAGACATCGGCGGCCCAGCAGGTGTTACGGCGACAACAGTTTTGAAAAATGATATTCAGCTTTCCGGCGTACTATCGCTTGGAGACGCAGCAACAGCCACAATCACCATCGGCGGCACGGCTACTGTCGGTTCTTTCACCGGACAGGCGACTGAGAAAACCGGCGGCGTGGTTCTGCGTAAGGATTACGCCGGAGAGACACGCCGATCGATCCATCAGTTTGCGAATGACTTGATAGAAACCCTGACGGGTCAAAGAGGTATCGCACTTTCGAGGGTCGCGTTCGTTGCCGATCGAACTGGACACAAAGAAATCTGCATCTGTGACTATGACGGAGCGAACGTCTTGCAACTCACTCACGACAACGCGATCAGCGTAAGTCCCGCATTGTCGGCCGATGGCCGCAGGCTTGCCTATACCGGTTACCAGAGTGGTTATGCCGATATTTATTTGGTCGATCTAGACAGTGGAGCACGTAATCGTATCATCAAATTCCCAGGAACAAATTCCGGCGCCGCTTTCTCGCCGGACGGAAACCACATTGCGTGCACTCTCAGCAAAGATGGGAACCCTGAGATTTACGTCACCGGGATCAGCGGCGACTCGCCTTTCCGCCTGACGCGCAGCCGCGGTGTGGAATCGTCGCCAACCTGGTCCCCGAATGGATCAGAGATCATCTACTCTTCTGATCAGAGAGGGAATCCACAACTCTATCGCATCTCGGCAAGCGGCGGTTCGGGTCGATTGTTGCCAACCGGATTCGGCTATAACACCCAGCCCAACTGGTCTCCAGACGGTAGGAAAGTGGCTTTCAACGTGCGGAGTGGCGGCGGATTCCAAGTCGCTATCCTGGAACTCGACTCAGGATCAACACATGTGGCAGTAGGCGACGGTCAGAGCCCTGTCTGGGGCCCTGATTCGCGGCACATCATTTTTTCTAGAGGAACCGGTCTTTATATGTTTGATACTGTCACTGCTCGCGAGACGCGCCTGGTCGGAGATCTCGGGCGAATATCCGAGCCAACTTGGTCACGCTGAAAGTAGCAATATTTTCCGATGAAAAAATTTCTTGTCCTCAGCTGTTTACTGGTTCTGAACTTCACCGCTTGTCAAAAGCAACAAAAACAGGAGTACACCGGAGTGGAAGGCGATACAGTGAACGGCACGCCGCTCCCGCCACGCCAAGAAGGTGTCTCATTTTTCAGCAACAACGTGGCCAAAGGACAATTTCAACCGATTTACTTCGCCTTCGATAGCTTCGAAATCGCACCGGATGAAGGGGCCAAACTTCAGCAGATCGGGAGCTTTATGAAAAGTGGTCGAAATAATGTTATTCTTGCCGGCTTCACCGATGAGAGAGGCACGCCGGAATACAATCGAGGTCTCGGAGAACGACGCGCCCAAGCCGCTCGGAGCTATCTCCTTTCCCTCGGTGTTCCGCCGGCCCGCATCCAAACGGTGAGTTTCGGACAAGAAATGCCCGTCGATCCTGGACACAGCGAATCAGCTTGGGCGAAAAATCGACGTGTTGAAACTGGTGTGGTGCATTGACGTTCGGCGTTCACCCTTCGGAGTTTGGCGTTCAAACGCCGATACGCCGACACGCCGACACGCCGATACGTTCCCTTCCCCTCCCTTTTGCCTTTCTTTCTCTGCTCGTTTGGAGTTTGATCCGCTATTTGCAGAGTAGAGGTTGAATGGACGACCAGAACTTGCCCGACGATGAAACGTTGGTTCGCCGGACCCAGAACGGCGATACTCGGGCCTTCGACCTCCTTTGGCAAAAATATAGTCCACGGATCTACTCGCTGATCTACAATATGACCGCCAACCATGACGACGCGAACGACCTGCTTCTGGAGGTCTTTGCCAAAGCGTATCGGTCGATCAACGGGTTCCGCGGAAAATCAAGTTTCTACACTTGGATTCACGCCATCGCCGTCAACATGACGATCAATTTCGTGAAGAAGCGCGGTCGACGCTTTCAAATGAGTCTGGACGACTTGGACGCCAATGTGCAGAATGATAAGGAATTTATTGACTTAACGGCGACCAACACCCCGGTTCGCGAAGTAGATCTTGCAGAACTTCAACACAGATTGAACGAAGCGATGATGAAGCTGTCTGTTGAGCATAGAGCAGTGGTCACGATGTTTGACATCCAAGGCATGCCACACGCGGAAATCGCCAAAATCCTCGGAATTCCCGAGGCGACCGTGCGTTCGCGATTATTCTACGCACATCGGCAGTTGCAGAATTACCTCGAGGAGTTTAGAAAGAAATGATGCTCGACGAAATGCAGCTAAAGAAATTGCTTCGACTTAAACGTCTCGAGCAGCCGCCCCCCGGATATTTTGACCGTGCTTTAAATGAATTCCATCGGCGCCAGCGCGAAGAACTGCTACGGCGTTCGGCGATCCAGATCTGGTTTGAACGTTTTGTTTCACGCATGTGGGGTTTTCGAGTGCCGACCTACGCTTATGGGGCGGCATTTGGGGCCTTTGTGGTGGCTGCTACAATTATCGGATCAGGCGTGTGGGCTCCCTTCACGCAGACCGTTGAGACAGTCTCCGATGCGCCAAAAACCGGATCAGGCTCCGTGGGCCTCGAGCTATCCGGCAACCGGCTGGCATTGAGCGGAACCCTCGACTGGTCGAAATTTGATCGTTCGCCCGCGTCACCTCGCGTCGTGCCGACTCTCCGACCTTCGCAAACGGCTCTTCCTCGTTACGTACTGGACGGCAGACCCGCTAGCTACGAAGCTTCTTTCAGCTTTTAACGCTAATGTTGGAATTATTTGGTAGTAGGCGAGTTCAGAGCACCTACCGGGCGAGCGCTCTGAAGGCAGGGGTTGTGATTCTGTTGTTGGGGGCTTCAAGAGTTCTGGCGCAGCAGGGTTTGAATACCATCGCCTCCGAAGTAAAACGGGTTTTTGACCATGCGAAAAATGCCGTAGTCCGTATTCAGGCGGAGGACGAGCATGGCCGACTCGCTGGTACCGGGTTTTTTATCGATCCGACCGGCACAATCATGACCGCTTATGCTGTGGGCGGAGAATCCAGGGATATCATCGTTGAGTTCGGGCTGAACCGCTATCCCGCCGAGCGCCTGGTTGCTGACCCCAGGTGTGGAATTGCCATCCTCAGAGTGACCGCCAATACCCCTTGGTTGCCGATTGGCAATTCAGATGAGCTCAAGACGGCTTCACCGGTCGTGACGATTGGCTACCCGATGGATCTGTCTGCCACGCCCACATTTGGAATGATCGGCGGCTTCGACCTTAAGTATATGAACCAATACTTCAGCACCGCCTTGATTCGGGCGAATATCGCGGCGCAGCGAGGCGAAGCGGGTGCTCCGGTTCTGAATCTGAAGGGTGAAGTCGTCGGCATCTTAATCTTTCCAATCGACAACCGGACGGCTTGTTATGCACTTCCGATGAAGGCTGCAGAGAAGGTCCGAACGGACTACGTTCGCTTCGGAGACGTGAGACCAGGGTGGGTCGGGGTCAATGTTGTCGAGGCGGATGAACCGGTGCATGACTCCACCGCCGTGATCCAGAGCTTCGCTGAGGGATCACCTGGTGCAGATTCAGGGTTGCAACCTGGTGACGTCCTGGTACGGATTGGCTCGACTGAGGTTCACTCCCCGCCCGACGTTCTCAACGCCTCGTTTTTCCTGACCGCCGACCAGGATGTGCCAATCACTGTTCTCCGAGATGGTAAAGAGGTCACTGTTACCGTCACGGCAGCCGATCATCCCGCTTATTTGCAGCAGCGGTTGCCACTCTTTGCCGCTCCCGCGACCCGAGAAGATTCGCTGCGCTTCCGGGATAGCGACTAGCCCGCAAAAATCACGTCCGGCGGCCCGCCGATCTGCGTCAACACAAGGAGCCGTGCAAATCTATTCCTACCGCTATGGTAGGGACGCGCTCCCGCGCGAGCCGCCGTAGATTGTCCGATCACGACCTCCGGTGCAGCGCCTCTGATCGTCGATGGTTTCCGGCGCGTCCGGCGCAGCACGTTCACGGAAGGCGCAATAATGGAAAGGGCCAAATACATCGGCACTCGCGAGCGCGCATGGCAGAAACGGCGAAAGACGGGGCGAGACATGCAACGCCCATGCGCGTATCGCCATGGTAGGGACGCGCTCCCGCGCAATCCGGCGTGGCACGCCTCGAAGGTCGTTTTCGGCTTCGCCCGTGGGCGCTCACGCGCGTACAGCAGATATGGCATTTGTTCGCGTTTATGGACGTGCCACGCCGGATCGCGCGGGAGCGCGTTCCTACCATGGCGATAGATCTTATACCTTATGTTGACGCGCATGTTGCAACGCCGGACGCGCCGGAGCGTATCGACCCTCGGAGGCGCTGCACCCGACACGATCATCGGACGTGCTGCCGCGGATCGCGCGGGAGCGCGTCCCTACCGTGCCCACGTTGCGAAAACGCGTCGAAATGTGCCACGCCGGATCGCGCGGGAGCGCGTCCCTATCATGGGGATAGACCTTATACCTTATGTTGACGCGCGTGGGCCGCCGCCGGACCGGAGCGACGAGCTCATTAACCTGCATCGCCCGCAAATCTTTAAGGATTTGTGGGCGATGCAGGCTGTCCATTTCTCGTCAATTCATGGCTTCCGACGTCGTAAATTCAACGTCCGTCTTCGAGCTTATGGCAGCTAATCGCCAAAGCAAAAGTTATTGGCTTTCTTTTTGCCTCCGTTTACTGTGCGAAACTTACTCATGCCGAAAAGCGAGCCAATGACAGCGGAAATCTCCTTCGAGGCGGCGATGGAAAAATTGGAGAAAATCGT
>DASZGG010000385.1:0-3215 GCA_035939025.1 Chthoniobacterales bacterium
ATCCTACAGGAACTGGCTGACAACGCTGGATCACCATCTTCAGCGTGGCGCACTTCTGACAATCGACTACGGCGGTTCGCCAACCGAAATCTACTATCGAAAGCCGGGCGGAACATTGCGCGCTTACTTTCGTCATCAGCGGATCGAGGGCATGGGGATTTACTTGCGCCCGGGTCGCCAGGACCTCACCGCAGATGTCAATTTTGTGGATCTCCAGGAATGGGGTGAACAACTGGGACTGAAAACGATCCAATGCTTTACCCAAGCGGACTTTATTCGGGAATGGGATCGCGAGCGATCGAAAAACCAAAAGACGGCCGACCGATATATATCGGACGAATCCGGGATGGGCGAAGCATTCAAGGTTTTGCACCAGCGAAAGCCGGGCTGAAATATGTCCAGCCTTCATCGGTCACAAATCCTTAGAGATTTGTGACCGATGAAGGCTGTGGCAGCGGAACTCGCCGGCTACGCCGGAAAATTCCGCTGCTTTTTGGATAGGAGAGTTTAAAGACAGTTTGCTTCGATTCCTTCCTAGCCCGCAATCAGCTCGTCGCTTCGGTCTTTGCGTGATACTTGCGGGCTAGTCATTCCATTGTCGCTTTAGTGCGTCCTTCGCAGCATCCTTTTGATCATCAAGTTGGTCCAATCGCCGGTCGACTTCGTCTTTTTTCATCTTCCACTTCTCCTTCGTGGCACCCTCGGAGTGATCAGCTTGGTTATCGTAGTAATCTTTCTCGCGCTTGAGCGCGTTCTTTCGAGCCTCCCAGTCGGCGTCAAATCGATCATACGCGGCATCCTTCGCCCGATCGTAGTCCTCTTTCGTACGATAGACCGGCTTCGCCACAGGTCGCGGGGTTCGTGGACGGTTTTGCCCTGGCGTTACCTGGGAAGTGGATTGCTTCGGTTCGATCTGACTGGGACTCAGCGTGGCAGCGGCTCCCCCAACAGTCGCAAAATTTACTTGCATGACACTTCGCTGACCCGCCTTGACATCGGCTACCCGCACCTGATCGGGAACTCCCGGGGCTCGAATCACCACTTGATGCTGGCCAGGCGGCAGAATTCCCTCGATCGGTAATTTCCCCAAATTAATCCCGCCAATGATAACCTCGGAGTCCGCCCGATCACTGGCAAGCGAAATGAGCCCGTACTCATGTTTGAACTCCACGACAGACGTGCCGTTCGGATCGGGCACAATCTCACGCTTGACTGGCGTCAATGCCCCATTTCGGGACACCAGCTCCACTGGTTCCGGCGGCAAATCAACCGTCAACGGCGTCTTGCCGAGTTCTGAATCGCCCATAAAAATTGTGGCTCCGGCAGGATCACTCTTCAGTGTTACGCTCACACCCTTGAAGGTATGCTCCACCGCAACCATCGCGTTCGGTTTCAGGTCGATCTCCTGATCGAAATCCGGCCAGCCCGACCGCTTAATTCGGACCGTGTACTTTCCCGTTGGCAGATTGTCAGCGGTCATCGGCGTGTTGCCAAAAGTCTTCTTCTGTTCGGAATCCACTATCTCTAAGGCGAGATTCCCAGGGTCTGATTTAATCGACAATTGGCCGACGTCGTGAACCAACGGGACAATACCCAGGTTGTTCAGGCTTCCCTGATTGATTTCGACTTCAATCGGTCGGGTTTGGTACCCGGCCAGGCTAAGCTCAAGGATGTATTTTCCCTTTGGCAACGGATAGGAATCAAGCGGCGTCTTACCAATTTCCTGGCCATTCCATCTCACCATTGCGCCCTCCGGTTTACTCGTCACTGCGACGCTACCCATCTGAGAAACAGCTGGTGGCGATTCAGCTTTGTGGGCAAGAAAATTAGCGCCGATGACTGCCCCAATGGCACAGACCAGAAACAGCCCGATGCCGGTCAGGAGCATCCGAAGGAGGACAGGAGAGGTTTTCGGCTGGCTATCCTCGACCAGTTCACCAGGCAGCGTCGCCGGAATCGGCGAAGCTGCGTGCTCGCTCCCGGCAAGCTGCGGAATCGCCATTGGGGGTGTCACTAACGGCTGGTTGTTGACCTCAGCGGCCTCCAACTCAACCAAGAAGTCGGCCGCCGTTGCAAAGCGCCCAGGTTCGGTCGCGCCCAAGCGCAAAATTGTGTTGCCGGGTTCAGAAAGATTCGAAACGGGATTCAATTTGGGCGCTGCCGACCCGGTCGAGGATGTCGGATTCACCCCGCCCAGGAGTTCATAAACTACCAAGGCAAGCTGCTGAACGTGGTTTGCCGGAAAATCGAAGCCGCCCGCATCAACAATTGTTTGAGTAGGTTCCGCTAGAAATTCCGGTAAGGTTCGACCGAGGCTCAACGCGTCTGCTTTGACGATAAACGGCGGCCAGCTCGAGACCGGTATGCGTTGGGTCTCGACAGCTTCCTCCGTGAGGTTCGGAATTTCCACGAAAATCTTCCGCAACGACACCCTGCCTGCCAGCAGTTTGCGCTCCGCGGCAAAATCCAGAACTTTGGCGAGCGGCTTGGTAAGACGAAGGGTTTCTTCCCACGCAAGCTCGCGACGAGCGCGTAGAAGGTCCTGAAGCGAGAAGCCTTTAATCCATTCGCTGACTATAAAAAATCCCCGGTCATAAGCCTCGAGCCCAAGTACTTCCAGGAGGTTCGGATGATGTATCGTTCGGAGCCGTTCGATCTCTTGCCTTAGAAAATCGAGGCGCGTCGCTTCGTATCTGATAGCCAGGGGAATGGGCCGAAGCGCGATGACGCGATTTGAATGCAGATCTTTCGCCTTGAACAGGTTCTTGTCGAAAGGTGATTGGCCGATGATCTGGTACCGGTTGCGAATCAATTGGCCAGTGGCAAAGCCGGAAGTACTCGTTCCTCCGACTGTCGCCGCACCGGCGGGATGACTGGTCGCTATGCCAGGCGGCCTCATCGGCGCGAGAGTCGGCGATTGCCCCTTCAAATCGCTCAAAATATCATCGAGTTCCCGTTTCAGCTCCGAAGGAGACTGAAATCGGTCCTCTTGACGCTTCGCCAGCATTTTTTCCAGAAGGGCCGCGATCCGCGGATGTAGCTTCACGAGGACGTCGGACGGCAACTGTTGGTTTAAATGCTGATTGATGACGCTGGCCATCGAGCCCTGGAACGGAGGCCGTCCCGCGAGCATGAACCAGAGAGTCGCGCCTAGGGAATAGATGTCAGACCGGATATCTATCTCCTTTTCTTCCAGTTGCTCCGGGCTCGCAAAG
>DASZGG010000386.1:0-4676 GCA_035939025.1 Chthoniobacterales bacterium
AACGAGAACGAAGATTTATTCTGGGCCCTTCGGGGAGGAGGTGGCAATTTCGGGGTAGTCACTTCATTCGAATTCCGTGTCCATCCGGTGAGCACCGTTCTTGGGGGCTTGGTCATGTATCCGAGAGACCGTGCGGTGGAAGTTCTCCAATTTTATCGTGATTTTACACAGTCGGCACCAGAGGAGCTAACCGCTTACGTTGCACTACTGCACACGCCTGATGGCATTCCCGCTGTAGCCGTCATTGCCTGCTATTGCGGAGATGTGACCGAAGGCGAGAAGGTATTTAAACCCCTTAGAACTTTCGGCTCACCAATGGTAGATGTGATTCAACCCATGCCCTTCCCGCAGATGCAAACCTTTTTGGACGCGGGCTTCCCGCACGGTAACCATAACTACTGGAAATCGACTTTCCTGCGCGAGTTCAGCGATGATGCGATTGTCGTCCTTGTGGAGCATGCGAACCAGGCGACATCTCCACTCAGCGGGGTGGTTATAGAGTACTATGGTGGAGTTGCAAGTCGGGTTGCTGTCTCCGAAACTGCTTTTGCGCAACGGCAAGCCCAATATGACGTTCTCATCCTTGCACAATGGGTGGATCCAGGAGAGTCCCAGCGCCATATCGAATGGGCTCGCGGTTTAGCGGATTCGATGCGTCCTTTCTCGAGCAGTGCGTACTTCTTGAATTACTTGGGTGAGGAGGGAGAAGACACGATCAAAGCCGCGTTCGGTCCCAACTACGACCGGCTCATGGCTGTCAAGAAGAAGTACGACCCTGAGAACTTCTTTTGCTTGAACCAGAACATCAAACCAGAGATCGCAAAACCATATTGATCAAAAGAGGGAGCGCGACCATGCTAACGCACGATCTAAAAAATCATAATTACCGCAGCGTCATCGCTGCGGCCGGGATTGCTCTAACCATGTTGGGGATCTGCGCCGCCAGAGCAGACACCCTATATATTGGCGACGGCAATGATAATACGGTAAAACGCTTTGACGCCCAAACAGGACAATTTTTGGGCGTCTTTGTCACTAGCACTAGCCGGGCCAGCCGATTATCGGGCCCCGCGGACTAATATTTAACCGCCAAGGCGATTTAGTGCTCGCCAATCAGAATGTCGGTCAAACCCAAAATGGAACGATTTTAAGCTATAGCGGCACAACCGGAGCCTTTCTTGGCACGCTCGTCCCGTTCACGGACCCAAACTCGCCAGTGGCCCCTCGTGGCATCGTCCTGGGAGGAAACCTCTTCGTGGCCAGTCAGGAGGGAGAAGATGCAGCAGGTGACGGCAAACTTCGGGCCTACACGAAGAACGGGAAATTCATTTCCGAACTGAATGCTCCTCCTGGGTTTGGCGGGGTTTTTCACCCGCGTGGCGTGATTATTGGGCCCGACGGGCTGCTTTACGTATCGAATGACCCAGTACTCGGAGGGCTTGGAGGCCAGATTCTGCGTTACAACCCCGATAAAGCACGGTTCTCCCGTTCGTCTCGTGCCACTCGAGCAAACCCGATGCAGGTAATACCTCAGATGGCACTATGCGATCTGGCTCATTGCTGCGCGGGAAGTCTACTAGGTTCGGAAGAGTGGACCTCCTCGCGAGAGAACATCACGTCATTATTCGCCCCACGGTCGCCAAGAAACGGCGTAAGCGCTGGATTGATCTCGCACCCAATGCTCTGGCCTAGCGGGACGAATTCAAAGCCCGTGGCGGGCACATGGAGGGGGCGATCGTGCCTTTGAGTACCTCAACCCTACGGCGCAAGCGACGTCGAAACGCTCTGGCTGCAGGGCTCACCGAATGGCCCCAGCAGCGCGCCCTCATACCTACTGTTCCTGTTGGCTGCGTCAGCATGGCGACGTCAATAAGCTGGTCCTGCAAGCCGGGCCATGAGTCGGCCGCGACTATGTGGGATCACTATTATCAAGCAGTCACCACAGAAGCCGCCGCGGCCTTCTGGTCAATCTATCCACCGATGGCCGAACAACGCCGGATCATTGCGTTTGCAGAATAACAGATAAACGAAAGCTAGAAATGAAATTCCACTTAAGTCCTACCGAAGAATATTCGGATAATCATTGGGAGTCGGAGACGGGTATTTGGACCATAGATATTTGGAATGGGAAAAATGCGCCACATGAGGGCTGGCCAGCTACCCTTAAAGGCTGTCGATGGGTAATCGAGCTCTGCTATGACGGGCAACGATATAACGATCCGCGCTGGGGCAACGATCGCTGTTGCAGTTTTGGTTTAGTCGGATTTTTCTCGCTCGAGCAGACAATGGAAGCTTTTATGTTATTAGAAAAGGTTCTGTCGGTAATTCCTGAGACCGTCGACCCCGCCAAGATTAACGGACTTTTCAACGCGGTAAGTGCGGATCGATATATTAGGCGAGATGAAGAGGTCTGGTTACCCGTTCTCATTGCCTTGGCAGATCTGGTAGAAATTCTTCAGTCATCACCTGAAGAACATAAACAGCCCCACAAAAATTTGTTATAATCACTGATGAGGTTAAAAAACTGCGCGCCGAAGTGGTCAAGCTGCTGCAATTGAGCTCGGAGTGACGGATTTCTCATCAGGATACCCGCTTCAGAAGGCCGGCAGCGTCTTCTTGATATCTTCAGCTTCCAGATCAGGGTAATCTTCAAGGATCTCTTTCTCTGACACGCCGGTTGAAGGCAATTCGATCAAGATAGGTCATCTCACGCCTGCTCACGTTCCATTTGAGTGTTTACCGAGTATGAACCGATCGCCCGTTCAAATCCAGCGGCTTCGATAAAACAAGTTTCCGTTTCCGGCCTTAACTTCCGATCCTGGCGGCTCTTTCAAGCCGACGGCACACGGTGACGATAATGCCTTTATCCCCTGCTCCACGCTCCCCCATCCTGGTACCGATCACAGTAATCATCCATCGTGACTGGCGAACCTTCCGCCTTTTAGGCCGCTTGCTTACGATCCGGAGTTTTTTTGCCAGACTAAATCGTCAAAAACCAAGGACTTTGCTTGTGCGAACGAATAAGACGCGTTCATGCGCCGTCCAAACCAGCTGAGCAAGTGCACCAATGAAAAAGTATCTCCTTTTGATTCCGGCGGCCTTAGGGCTATTTGCTTTGGTTCCTACGAATTCGAAGGCTCAAGACTTCAGCTTCAGCGTGGGTGTGGCACCGGGATATTACGGGCCGGGCTATTACAATGGCGGCTACTGCGATCCCGGGTATGGGTATTACTACTACCGACGCGCTTATTATCGCCCCGCCAACTATCCAGGTTATTACTATGGCAACGGCTACTACCGTCGCCATCATCGCCACCATCATTGGCACGACGATGATTAATCGCAGGCTGATGCGATATCGGGTTGACTCGTGGCCACTGCATACGAGCGATTGCGCCGACAGCAGTAGGGTTTGGCAAACGCGCGGGGCTTTGATTTGGGCGTCCGCTCCATACAGGCAAGAATGAAACTGCTTTTTGTTGAAGCTGTGCGGTTCTCGTGCGATGAAGCGCCTCTAAATCCCTCTTCAAGATGACCAAGGCAGAACTTCAAAGCGCACTTTCCGCAGCCGCGCAGACCGATAAAAAGACCGCCGGCGTATTCCTTGATACGCTCAGCGCCATCGCCTACAAAGCCACCAAAAAGAACGGCGAATTCGTCGTGCCTGGATTTGGGAAGCTCGTAAAACAGAAGAGGAAAGCTCGCACCGGGATCAATCCAAAGACGCAACAGAAGATCAAGATTCCCGCCAAAACCGTGATTAAGTTTCGCGTCTTCAAGGTGGCGAAGGATGCGATTCTCGGCGTGAAGAAGTAATTCAATAAAACGGCTCTGCGGGACGTTGTTCCCGTCCATTTTGTTCATGTGCGCGGAACTCACGAGGTTGGTGCATTGCTGCTGTACGGCTGACACCACGCGACTACGCCGCGCTAACCGCGCTGATATGGGAGCACGTGAACCCGTATGGGCGGTTCGACCTTGACATGAACGCTCGGCTGGCGCTGCTGTAATCGAAGGCGGCTGATGACACGACTGTTGGGTCTACCCGGCATAGGATTGGTTTGAAAAAAATGCGAGACGAAAGGAGCGGGAGGAGTGCCGTTTGACAAAGGTAGTGGAACGACGGTGCCGTCATCGGCTTGGGTTAGCATAGCCTGCGTAAGCGTGCTACTGCTTTTTGCGGTTGCGCCACTGGGGTTCTCGCTTCAGGAAAAGAAGCAGGCTGATAGAGCCGCTTCGCGTAAGGGTCCTGTTTTGAGGATAACCTGGAGTTCGGACGGAATGATCCTGGCCGCGGCTTCTAGCAACCAGACGGTGAAGTCCCTGGATGGCGCCGAGGGCGAGCCGCGAATCAGCTTGGAGGGATACACTGGAGATGTCTACAGCATTGCGTGGAGTCCCAATGGAAAGACCCTGGCTACCGGCTCTGACGACAGGACGGTCAAGCTATGGGATGCCGCCACGGGCAAACTGCTGGCAGACTTACCGGGCCATACCGACTCGATCTGCAGCGTAGCCTGGAGTCCGGATGGGAAGACACTGGCCTCGAGTTCTGGTGACGCGACGCTGAAACTCTGGGATGCCGCCGCGGGCAAAATGTTGGTCAGCATGCAGGGACACACTGGGGATGTCCGCAGCATTGCTTGGAGTCCGGATGGAAAGACCCTGGCCTCGGG
>DASZGG010000387.1:0-4026 GCA_035939025.1 Chthoniobacterales bacterium
TGAAGGAGAACAGATGGTGGACGACCAACCTCCCGTGAAAGTCGGTCCGGGCGCAAGCATCTACATTCCCGCGGACGTTTATCATTCGACACTCAATACCGGAACCGAAACGATGAGGCTTGCCGTTGTTTACTCGCCAGCGGGCCCGGAGCGTCTGTTGCGCGATATAGCCGGCTGTAAGATTATTCCGAGTTAGTCTACTTCTTCCAGGGGAATCTGCGGGATCGTCATGAGCCGCAATTTCGCTTCTATAGCTATAGGGGCGCCGTCTCTCCGCGGCGCTCGAGAGATTTGAATCGTCTAACCTGAGAAATGGCAAAAGGGTCCGCAATCTCTTTCATTGGCGGGACCGCGATCGCGGTTCTCCTTCTTTTCTGCGGCCCTTCGGACGTTCGCGGTGGCGCACCGGAATCCTCCGACGATCAGGGCGCTAATACTACCACCTATCAAGCTTGGCAAGATCACCTCGCAGGCGAAGGAATTACAATCTCTTTTCAATGGCAAGCTGACGTTTTTGGCAACGTCCGAGGAGGGAGCCGAGAGGGGGCTGTAACAGACGGTCTTGTTCGGCAGGATCTGGATTTGGATTGTCAGAAGTTAACCCGGCTTGCTTTCTTCGACGATACTGAAATCCACGTCGAGGGAATATACCCATACGGAACCGACATTTCGACTTTAGTCGGGGATATCGGGGGCGTAAATAATAACGCCGCATACAATAGCCCTCGTCTCAACGAGATATGGTTCCAAAGACGATTTCAAGTTGGAACCGCTAATTCTAGTGTCAGGACCGGTCTAATGGGAGCGGATCAGGAATTTGATGTTAATGGCACCGGCAGCCTATTTATTAATTCTTCCTTCGGCGCCCCACTTGGATTCAGCGGGAATGCACCTATACCGACTTATCCTTTCACGGCATTAGGATTTCGCGTGGATTTTAGCGCCGGCAATGAGAGATATCTCAAGGTGAATTTCCGATCTGGAGTCTACGATGGAAATTCAGCCGCGCCGAAGTTCGGCCCGTTTGCCGTCGGCGCGCCCACATCACCTGCCTACAACAAATACGGCGTTGATTTTCATCTCAACCCGAGTTCTGGTTTGATTTTTCTTAACGAGCTCGACTTTGATTTCCTTAGTCGCGAGCCGTCGGCGCTCCCAGCCAAAGATTCCGGACACTGGTTCTTTGGTCCAGGACATCTTTTGTTTGGCGGTTTCTACGCAACAAATCGTTTCGAAAATATTTATGAAGCAGAGCTACAGACCTTCGGTGCGCCCGGTGCTCATGGGCGCATTCGAGAGGTGTCCGGCGACTACGGAATTTATGTGTTATTGGAGCAGAAATTCTATGAAGACGCACCAGGCTCACCAAACGGCCTTTTCCTCTTTGGGCGTGGATGTCGCCTTCCGAATGACAGAAACTTCATTACCGTGTCCGTTGACGCCGGCGCTGTTTACAAGGGAATCTTTCGGCGGCAAAAGGAATCGCAAGATTCGCTTGGAATCGGTTTTGTCTATAACTCCGTTAGCGACAACGTGCGGCATGCCGTTGCGGTCGCCCGCAATGAGGGTGTTCAAGGAGTTTTGAATTTCGGATCCGAACCCGTCTTGGAAGCGACGTACGTACTGCCAATGACTGGTCACTGGCAACTGCAACCTGACCTGCAGTGGGTCATTCGCCCGGGAAGTTCGGATGCATTTCGAAACGCGCTGGTGATCGGTCTGCGCTCCTCTCTAACATTTTGAGACATGGAACCGCGCTTAAAATGCCGGACAGGCGTTGCCGGCAACCCCCAGGGAGCTGCAAGCAGCTCCCCTCCAGCTTTCGCTGGTAATAATTTTCTAATTGCCGCTTCTCGAATTCTTGGCTTCTTGAATTCTCGGCTTCTTGACTTTCTAATTCTATCCGAACGGAGATGTTGGCGACAACCTAGAGCATGGCCTGTTTGATAGGTATTTTTCTGTTTGTATGTGTGGGTGTCCAGCCCGTCCGAGCGGATACTGGGCTCATCATTTCCCTGCAGCCGAGCTACGCAGTGGAGATCCTGGGCACTAGGGTGACCCAAAATGGCTCTTCCATTTCGATATCCGGGAGCGTGCGACGATCCGATCCTTGGGCTCCAACGGGTTGGGGACATCTCGAAATATCATTATTTGGCGACCTTGGAGCTTTAATTAAGCGAGTTGAGGCGGACTATTCTCCAAGGCCAATCCCTCATAACTTTCACAGTGCGTACGAATCTCGAGCGAGATTCTTGATTACTATCAAGGGGGTCACTCGACCCGTTAGAAGAGTTGAAATTGCTTACTGGAATGGCTCAATTTCACATCCACAATGAGCGCAGCTAAGCGTCCCGCTTTGCACCTCTTCAAAGCCGTGGTGTGCTAGTGCACCGTCTTCTAAATCCCTTGGGTTTCGCCGTAGGTCAGTTGGCTGTTTTTCAAGGCGCGAGCGAAGCGCCGCTATCTGGATCATAACGGTCGAGCGAGCAACGCGGAAAAACAGCCAACTGGCCGCGGCCCGGAGGGTTGCGTTGAAAATGGGTCGGCTGCTTCGTTGCTCGTCAGTCACGTATCGATCCAGATATGCTCCTTCCTCCCGCCTCGCAGACGACCCATTTTGAACGCAACGAAACCCAAGGGATTTAGGAGACGGTGCACTAGTGTCATGTCCCTTAATTAAGTGATAATAACATCTGCGGCGGCAAGCGCTTCCTTTGCTCGTTGGATTTTCTCAAGGATCTTCAGACCGGACGCTCGCCAAACATACTTCTTTGGGTTCTGGTTACGCTCTGCCAGATAGGATTCAATCGCACGCACCAATTCACGCAGAGATTGAAAGCTGCCTTCGCGAACCACTTCAGAGGTTAGTTCCCCGAAAAATCGCTCGACGAGGTTTAACCATGAGGAGCTGGTTGGGGTAAAATGCATGTGGAAGCGACCGTGAGCTTTGAGCCAATGCTGAACGGCTGGGTGTTTATGCGTCGCGTAGTTATCGATAATGAGGTGCAGATCAAGCTCCTTAGGGGTTTCCCGGTCGATCTGCTTTAAGAAACGCAGCCACTCCAGATGCGTATGGGACTCTTCGGTTCGAGCGATAATCTTGCCCTCCAGATAACTCAGCGCGGCAAAAAGCGTGATGGTGCCGTGGCGGATATAATCATGTGTCTGGGTGCGTCCGTAGCCCTTTTTCAGAGGAAGGGGGCGTTGGGTGCGCTCCAGAGCTTGGCACTGACTTTTCTCGTCGCAGCAGAGCACCAAAGCCCGCTCGGGCGGATCCAAATAGAGCCCGATGACGTCCCAGAATTTCTCCTCAAAGTTCGGATCATTGGAGATCTTAAAAGTCTCCAGCCGATGTGGCTTTATTTCGTTATGGCTCCAAACGCGCTGTACTGTGCTCTTGCTCACCTTGGCTTCGCGCGCCATAGAGCGCACGCTCCATCGGACTCGACCTTGCGCCGGTCGAGTCGCTCGGTCAACGATCAAAGAGATTTTATCCGCCGGAAGTCGCGCCTTACGGCCTCTTCCAGGCGCGTCCTTGAGTCCCGCTATTCCGTAGCCATCAAAGCGCTTTGACCATTTACAGACCGCTCCCATACTGCATCCAAGCGTTCTTGCTACCTCTGTTTCGGACCTACCCTCCAGCCGAAGCAGGATAATTCTGGCGCGAAAACGATCCCCTACTGATACTTTCGTGCCCCGCGCCCAACGGCCAAGTTCAAGAACTTCTTCCTCGGTCGCTTGTAGCTGCAGAATCGGGCGCGCCATCTCCCGAGCATAGCAGAAAGTATGTTATTGTCACGTTTTTAAGGGACATGACACTAGGTAGGTAACGATGATCCCTGGGCATCCGGTGGTGATATGCAAGTCCGTGCGATGTCTCCTCAGCCTTCAGTCAAACCCGATTGCCCAACTATTTGCTGTAGCGTCAATCTTAATCAGAAGGTTTCCGATGCCGAAATAAAAGGAGCCAGGAAAGAACTCAGAACTGCGTTCGTAAAAGGTCTCAACGATTTCAAAACACCCAGC
>DASZGG010000388.1:0-16480 GCA_035939025.1 Chthoniobacterales bacterium
TTGATTTTGCTGGATCCGAAAGCCAAGACACCAAAGCTTGACGAATTTCTCACCGAATTTGGCATCCGGCCGGATCAAGATATAATCGTCACGCAGTTTAAGACAGGCATCGAAGAGCAATCTGTAACGCTCGATGTGTACGCTCAGTTTCTGCCGGAAACAGGATTTCTGCGGTCGCTAAGTCAAGCCACCGGTTTCTTTCCGGGCGGTACGCGGTCGCTGTCGATTGACGCATCGAAGACGGCCCAGGAAGGACTGACGGTTATGAAGGTTTTAACGCCGGCGGTGCGCGATTATTGGGGCGATAAGGACGATATTCTCAATTCCCAAAATACACCGACTTATGCCCAGGGAGTTGATCTGCCTCCGCCACTTTACTTCGGCGTCGCGCTTGAAAAGGGATCGATCAAAGATGCCCGTGTCCAGGTGCGCTCTTTATCCCGCAGCATCATCCTCGGAAACGCTGATTTTCTGCGGAACGAATCGCTGAGTGAGTCTCCCCCGGATAATGATTTCATCCTGATGAGCATTAATTGGCTCGCAGATCGGGAACAACTGGTGGCCATCGCCCCGAAGGCACCCAGGGCGTTTACGTTAAACCTTTCAGACAGACAAATGAACCAAATCGTCCTTCTCATCGTGGTAGGGATCCCAATGCTGATTGCGCTCCTCGGGGCAAGTGTCGCGGCGCTCCGTCGTCATTAGCGTCCCATCCCCGAAATAGCATGAAGGGCACTTAGATCATGAAGCTCAGAACCACCCTAGTTCTGCTGATCATCGCACTCGCCATGGGTGCCTTCATTTTTGGTCTCGACCGTTGGTCCCAAAGCACTCGAGAACGCCGAGAACGAGCGGCTCACGTCGTCAGCGTGACT
Source organism: Chthoniobacterales bacterium (assembly GCA_035939025.1). Lineage (GTDB taxonomy): Bacteria > Verrucomicrobiota > Verrucomicrobiia > Chthoniobacterales > JAFAMB01 > JAFAMB01. The sequence continues at coordinate 876 of DASZGG010000388.1, forward strand.
CGCGCGAACATCGAGGGCTTCACGATTCGTGATGGCGATGAATTGATCAGGGTCAAAGCGGAAGGTGACGCTTGGAAGATGATCGCTCCGTGGCAAGACGACGCTGATGGCGGCGTTATTGATCAACTCCTCGATGCAATACAGAGTCTGCGACCCGAGGCTGTGATTGCCGATTTGGGCAGAGGCGACAAAAGGAGGCAGATGTTGAAGGATTTCGGACTCAACAAATCGAGGCTGCGACTGAAGCTTGACGGTAAACAGATGCCGGCGGAGTTCCAGTTTGGATTAGATACGACCGTCCAAGGCGAGAGCTATCTCCGCATAGCAGACGACGATGCCGTTTACGTCGTAAGTAACGACCTGAAAAATATCGTCTCTAAAAAGTCCGAAGACTTTCGTGACCATCGGATGACTCCGTTCCTGACAACGCTCATCAACCGAGCAATTTTCCGCGTGAGTGGTGGAGAAATCGAACTTGACAAAGAACAGGACAACTGGCTGCTCGTTCGGCCGATCAAAGGGCGAGCCAGCAACGACGCCGTGGTGGACATCCTAACCCGGATGAATCAGACACAGATCGCCAAGTTTGTTTCAGACAACAACTCAAATCCTGGACCTTTCGGCCTGGACTCACCCTCTAGTGTGGTCACCCTGTTCGGTGACGAGGGAAAAAAGGTTGAGATCGAGATCGGGGCGCAGGTCCCATCGAATCCGGACTCTGTGTATGCAGGTCTTCCGCAACGAAAGTCGGTTGTCGAAGTCAGCAAGGCTTTTGCCAATCTGTTCAACATCACTCCAAATGACCTCCGTGATCGAAAGATCGCGCGAATGAATCCGGACCTCATCGATCGCGTCACCATCGAAAGGGCAAACGAGCCAATAATCGTTCTCGGCCGAGACGAGAACCGGTGGCGTTTCTTAAGCCCGGCAAGCGCCCCGGCAAATGCCGAGAACATCACCCGGCTCATTCAAGGAATCAATGATGGCGAGGTTAGTGAATTCGTATCAGATACAGCAACCGATCTGACTAAATACGGCCTCGATCAGCCAAAACTCAAAATCACCTTTAGTTCCTATTCTTCGGAAAATACTGCCGAGGCGAATGCCGGCGAAACTGTCTTGGCCACCCTGGCATTTGGCAATTCGCAAAACGGTGTCATCTATGCTCGCCTTGAAGAGGAACCGTACATTTTTTCGATCACTGACCGACTGTTCTTCGCTCTGCCAACGACGGAGTTTAGTTTCCAGACCTTGGATGTGCTGGATCTGAAGCGAGACCAATTGGTGAGCTTACGTCTTGAGCGCGAGGGAATGGAATCGATCGAACTGCTCCGCGGCAAACAAAGGAAATGGGTGCTGAAGGGTCACGAGAACGACCAGAACGATGGTCAGATTCAGCTGCTCTTAACGACCTTGACAGGGTTGCGCGCCGCGGCTTGGGTCGGAAATCCGAAATCGGAGTACGGCCTCGATCAATCTACTCTTTTGATTAAGATCTCGTATCAATCCGGCGAACAAAGCCGAGAGGTAGACCTGAAGTTCGGCGCTGCTAATTCTGAAAATCAGCATTACGGCATGAGCACTGAAAGAGAGGGCGTTTTTCTAGTCGATGATGAGCAGTTCAAGCAATTGAACGCATCGCTGAGACAGTGAGCCTGCATCGCTCACAAATCCTTAGAGATTTGTGAGCGATGCAGGCTGTGGCAGCAGAATTCTCCGGCTACGCCGGAAATTCCGCTGCTTTTTTGGAAAGTAAAGTTTCGAACAGTTTGTTTCGATCCATTCATTCTAAAGGGGGCTCTTAAGCTGACGCGCAGCGTCTGTTTAAGAGCTTTCTAACCCGCAATGAGCTCGTCGATTCGGCATCGGCGTGATTTTTGCGGGTTAGACCTTTTGCCCTGTATAAACTGTCACGATACCCATAGTAAGCGGTTTTGCGTCGCAGTTCGCAAACCCGCAACGACGTAGCAGTTCGAGCATTGCCTCACCTTTCGGGAAATCTTCAATGGTCCCGCTGAAATACCGGTACGCATCCGGTTCACCTGTCAGCCAACCAGCAAGAATTGGCAAAACGCGATGAAGATAGAAGCGGTAGAGTGGGCGTAGAGGCGGTTTCGGAAGGGAGAAATCCAAAATCACCATATGACCACCGGCCCTTAGAACTCTTCGGGCCTCGCGTAGCGCCATCTCGTAGGAAGCCATATTTCGCAACCCAAAGGCAATCGTCACGACGTCAAAGCGCCCATCCAGAAATGGCAGGGCCAATGCATCAGCGACCACCAATTCCTTGATTCCGCGCTGGCGCGCCACGGTTAACATCGGCGCACAAAAGTCTGCTCCGACGATACGCGCGCCAGGGATTTGCCGCTTGATTTCATGGGCCAGGACACCGCTACCGGTGGCCAGATCCAAAATGGCGGTGGGAGTCCACCTCCTGACCTTGGCCGCAACATTTGCTCGCCACAGCGAGTCGCAACCCAGACTCAAAAGACTGTTCGCTAAGTCGTACCGATGAGCGATCCGAGCAAATAGACGCTGGATCGTGCTTGGTTCCTTCTGCGTAAAGACGGATTCCATGCCCGGACCTGCTCACGAGAGGACTCGAACCTCCACGGGTCACCCCATACGGTCCTGAGCCGTACGCGTCTGCCAGTTCCGCCACGTGAGCGAGCGAGGGGGAAAGTATCGAAGAAATGGGACGGCGTCAATGGCGGCAGCGGCGGGGATGGTGAGAAGTGAGAAGCATCTCGCAACAATCCACCGATCGGAGCGAGGGCGAGCGCCCTCGCGCCGCTCAACTAAGCCGCATCGGCATCAACACGTACAGGAACGGGCCAGGAATCTTTATGACCCCTGGGCTCATCTCATCGATGAGATCGAGGTAAATCTCATCGTTCGCCAGATTCCGCAGCGGCGCCATAAGAAACTCCGGATTAAATGCTATCGAGAATTCGCGGCCCTTATACATGACCGGCAGCGATTCCTTGGCCTCGCCGACGTCCGGAGTGTTGGCCACAATGTCGATGTTGCTCTTCGAGAAGATGAGTTTGACGGAGTTTGACTTTTCGCTCGCGAGAAGCGATACCCGACGAACTGCGGTCAGGAAAATCTCCCTTTCGAGGGTAATCCGCTCTTTGGCCTCACCCGGAATCACCTGCCGATAATTGGGATAATTGCCCTCGATCAATTTTGAAACTAGCAAAGTTCGATTCAGCTCGAACGCAATTTGGTTCTCGCCGATACTGAGTTTTACTTCGCCTTCCTCGCGAACCAACCGTTGCAACTCGGCAACTGCTTTGGTTGGAACAATAATGTCAAGTTCTTGGCTGCGAGGAAACTCCAGTTCGAGATCCACCAAAGCTAATCGTCGACCATCGGTCGCGACCAAAGTGAGCTTATTTTCTTTGAAAGAAAAAAGGATGCCGTTCAATACGTATCGGGTTTCGTCCGTCGATATTGCATAGGAGGTCTTCTTCAGACCGTCCTTCAACTCCTTTTGCGCGATCGAGAAAACCTTCGCCTCGTCAAAACGTGCCAATGGCGGAAACTCTTCTTCAGGTAAACCGAGAATTTTGAAATAGCTCGATCCGCTCCGAATCGATGCAAGATTCTTTGAATCGACGTCGAAATAAATTTCGGCGGCAGGCAATTCGCGGACAATCGCGAATAGTCTCCGCGCCGGGAGCGTAGTCGCTCCAGTACGTTCCACTTGAGCTTCCACACTCCCGCGGACACCAACATCCAGATCAGTCGTGGTCAGCCGAATCTCTGCATCGCTCGCTTGCAACAACACGTTTGACAAGATCGGAAGAGTTGTGCGGGTGCTGACCACATTTTGAACGGTAGAAAGACCTTCGAGCAACTTATCCTTACTGACGCTGAATTTCATGGTGTGGGGATATCAAATCACGCGCCGGAAATCTCCGCAAGTCGCTGGAAGCGAGGCGACCAGGGAATCTCCACTCAGGCTAACGAACAAATCCGAAAGTGGCTGAGCGCATTACCTCGGTGATTAGAGAAATTTCCCGAGAAGGTCAAGAGGAACGCCGATATCGCGGCTTTTAACGACAATATCGACGTTCCTTAGCGCTCCAGTTGTGTATCTAGCAAGAGGATCAACTGACGGACCTGATCTTCCTTCTGCATTCGCGCGCAAACGGTTTTACAGGCATGTAACACCGTCCCGTGATCCCGCCCGCCAAAAGCGTCTCCGATTTCGTTCAGAGAAGCTTTCGTATGATGGCGAGCGAGGTACATCGCCACTTGCCGCGGGAAAGCGATATTTGCTGGCCGGCGCTTGCTAGTCATATCCGCGAGACGGACATCGAAATGTTCAGCGACTTTTTTCTGGATCTGGTCGATCGTGACCGTTTTTTTTGCTTCTTCCTGCAGGATGTCTCTCAGCAGTTGTTCGACAGTCTCGCGCGAAATCTCTCGACCGCTCAGGGAAACAAACGAAGCAACCCGCATCAGCGCGCCCTCCAGGCGCCGAACATTCGAGCGAACACGCTGCGCCAAAAACTCAAGGACCTCCTGCGCCAGTTGGACATGCAGTGCCTGAGCTTTTTTTCGCAAAATCGCCATCCGAGTCTCAATATCGGGTGGTTGAAGTTCGGCTGTGAGGCCCCATTCGAAGCGGGATACCAGCCGCTGCTCCAAGTTTGTTATCTCGCTGGCAGGGCGATCGCTCGACAGAACGATCTGCTTACGGCCGTCAAACAAGGTGTTGAAGGTATGGAAAAACTCCTCCTGCGAACGCTCTTTGCCAGCAAGAAAATGGATATCGTCGATCAGCAAAACGTCAGACTGCCGGTACCGTTTGCGGAATTTCACCAACGTATTGTGCTGGATTGCGTCGATGAACTCGTTCGTGAACTTCTCGCTTGAAAGATACATCACCTTGAAGTTTTTCTTCCGGTCCATGACCTGCTGGCCGATCGCTTGCATCAAATGGGTCTTGCCTAAGCCCACTCCGCCGTAAATAAACAACGGATTGTAGGTCTTCGCAGGCGACTGCGCGACGGCCAGCGCCGCTGCGTGGGCGAACTGGTTATTCGAGCCAACGACAAACGTCTCGAAGCTGTTCCGCGGATTCATTCCGTGGTTACTCGCCGCCTCAGACTCCTTCTCCTGAATCCTTGCCTGAGGCGGTTCGCTGGACTGTTCTACCCGAGACTCCACCAGCACATTGGTTTTCCCGTTGTCCAGTACCCGAAACTTGATATCTCTTGGGCTACCAAGAACCGAGAGCGTCGCGGATTGCACCAGGTTCAAGTAATTACTCTCGATCCAGAGTTGGTAGATCGTATTCGGTACTTGGAAAGTAAGCGCTATTTCGTCCGCCTGAATTAATTCGATCGCCGCGAACCACCTTTGGAAAGCGTCAACGCTCACATGTGGCTGGATGCTAGAGGCTATCTCATCCCAGATTCTGCGGTAGCTCTCTTCCATAAGTGATTTATCCACACGCCCTTATTGCCGTTGGGTCCCGATATCTGCGTCTTTCACACGCATGACGCCGCGACGAATGGCACATCAGTTGTTGTAGGATTCCGGGGGTCACTTGCGATAGGAACTATTTAAACCGTTATCTTTCAGATACTTATGTTGTCAGCGGCTCTTTGAGGAGTACCCTGAATCGATCGACCAAAGCTTTACACCCTCCGTGACTGGTTACGTTGTCCCGCGACTCGATGCCCCTGCTCAACATAGTTTATCCACAAGTTATTCACATGCACCCGCCTCGTTCCCGTCGAGCGGAGGTCAGCTTAGAATCAGGCATTGGGGTCGGCAAGCAAAAAGTCCCGGAAATCGGCCAAATAAATTTCCAGCTAAATTCATCTTCTGCTTGACTCAATGCCAACTACCCGCTCACGGGCGATTTTACTTGATCGTCGGACCGGGCCACAAATCGTTGGGCCGTCTCAACCCGCTTGACTGGAGTAGCGAACATGAAACTAACTGCGAAACAGACCAGGCATCCGACCAAGACCCACCACGGAAACGCAACCACCGGCCACCAATCCGGCAACCAGCCCCCGAACGCCCAATCCTCCGCCCGCAAATGGCCTGAAAAAGCTAACTCTCGCAGGTTGATCGCCGGCAATTTAACCTTGCATAACACTAACACGGAAGCGACACCTAGCACCATTCCAAGTACGTTCGTCTCGTCGCGTCCTCGTCGCTTTGTCAGCATACCGAGTAAGAATACCGCCAGCAGCGAACCATAAGCGTACCCAAAACTTTGTAACGCCAGCGGAATGATGGTGAGCTTGGAATCCTGCAATACCGCGTATGCTGCGAGTGTCGCAACGATCACCATCAGGACACCAAAGACGACCGTGGCCGCTCGAGCCGCATAAATAGCTGATCTGCCGGATTCCTGCCGCTTGAAATAGGGCAGATAAAAGTCTTTGGTAAAGCTGGTCGCTAATGCATTGAGCGCCGCCGACGTCGAGCCCATCATCGTGGCGAAGACGCCGGCAACAATTAATCCACGAATACCAACCGGCATCTGGGTGACGATATAATAAGCAAATACCTCATTATCAGCCTCCGGCAGGTGGAGATCCGGTACGACCTGGTAGTAAACCGACAGTAAAATACCAACTAACAAAAATCCAAATGCCACCGGCAGATCCGCCAAGCCGCTCAAGATCAGAGAGAGTCTGGACTTTTTGAAATCCTTCGCGGTTAGCATCCGCTGAACATTGTCTTGGTCTGTGCCGTGAGTGGCCATCGTAAGAAACGTTGAAGCGATGAAAGCCGAAAAAAGCGTGTAAGGTTCCTCTAACAACTTTTTGAGACTGACCCAAAATCCCTGGCCATTTTCGAGACCTGTCTGGAAGAAAGTGGGGAATCCGCCTAACCTCTCCTTGACCGTCTCCAGTCCCCCGGGAATGTGTCGAACTAACAACCACGCCGCAAATATCATGGATCCCAACATCAGGCTTGCTTGAATAAAATCGGTCCAAACGACCGCCTTTATCCCGCCGATCGCCGTGTACAATGTCGTCAGCAAGGTAACGAACAAAATTCCCCAGAAATAGATCCAGATATTGATGTTGATGCTTGGGAAAAGGTATTGCCAAATGACCTTAATAATAACCCCTCCGAGATAAAGGCGGACGCCGATGCCAAGAACACGCGTAAAAATAAAAATTCCGCTTGCGACATTCTTCGTCCAAGGGCCGAAACGGATTTCCAGGAACTCATAGATGCTCTGTACGCCGTATCGATAGTAGGGCCGAATAAACGTAAACGCGATGAGGATCCGAGCCAGGATCGTACCGATAGTTAACTGGGCGTAGACAAAGCTCCGCGTCTTGAACCCCTCCGCCGGCGTTCCGAGGAAAGTCGCTGCGCTGGTTTCAGCCGCGATAATAGAAGCGAGCACCGCCCACCAGGGGATTGATCGTCCACCCAGTGCGAACTCGGTCAGGTTCCTATTTCTTCTTCCAGCCCAAAGACCGATGCCGACGATTCCAAAAAAATAGGCCAGTAGCAAGATCCCATCAAGCCAGAGGTGCGCTGGATGAACGGCTGAATTAAGCATCGCAAACGCGCTCAATGACTCATCGCCGCAACCTGCACCGGTACCGCTGCCAGATTCTTGACCAGAACCCGCGAGTTTCGTCCGCTGGATTCGTACCTGGCGTGCCGGCCAGGCGGCAAGATCTCGGGGCCTGCTTCGACGAACCCCCCTTTTTGCTGGAGGTATACAAAGGCTTGTGTCGAAAGTGCGATCAGTTTCGAAAATCCTCGCTGCCGCGCGAGGTTCTCCACAAAGGACATCAGCTTGCGACCCAGTCCCTGATTTTCACTGGATCGACTAACGTAGAGGCACGCCAATTCCGCCAATTTTTGTTCGGGATAGGAATACATGGCGACGCACCCAACAATGTGCCGATCGATTTCGAGAACCCAATAATCATCAATATCAGCCAAAATCTCGGCGCGCGTCCGCCGAACGAGTTCCTCGCTTCGGATTGACTGTTGGATAAGTGACATAACAGCCCGAATATCCTTTTTGTATAACCGCCGGATTTGTTCGTACTCATTTGAGTAGACCATCGTCCCGACACCGCCGTTGCTGAAGATCTCAGCAAGAAGCGCCTCGTTCACGTTCCCATTTAAAAGGTGGACGCGGGGAATTCCGAATCCACAGGCCTGTACAGCATGCTCGAGCTTTGAAAAAAGACCTGGTGGAAGACGCGCTTTATTTTTTTTAAGAAGTTCTTCCAACTCGGGGGCAACGAGATGGCCTATTCGCTGGCCATCCAGGACAAGCCCATCGAATTGCGAGAGGAAGATCAACTTCGTGGCATGCAATGCCTCGGCAACCTCGAGCGCCACCAGATCCGAGTTTACGCGAAACGTTCCGCCTTCTCCATCGAATCCGAGCGGAGGTATCACCGGGACGATCTCCTGGCTCAGGAAAAGCTCCAAAAGTTTACCATCGACGCGTTCGACCTTGCCGGAAAATTGGCAATCGACTCCGTGAAGGATGCCGAACGGGTGCGCCACAATACAGTTTGCATAGGCTGCGCGGAGATCGACCTGCGTCAGACCTCCCATGATCTGGTTGGTCAATCGGATCGCGACGTTAATTGAAAGCTGCAGGGTTGCTTCGTCAACCACTCCTGTACCGTCTGAGTTCGAGATGCTAATTCCCTGCTCACGGGCGGCTTGTTCAATCTGCAGAGCGGCACCATGAACTAGAACAACTTTTATACTCAGAGACCGGAGGACAGCTATGTCGAGGAGTATATTCGGGAAGTTCTCTGAACCGAGAATCCCGCCGTCAATTGCGATGACGAAGATCTTGTCCCTGAAACGCGTGACATACTGCAGAATTCCGCGAAGCTCGGGTAGTTTCATGAAGGCGTCGGCGATTTTCACTTGTTAGATACAAGCTCGAAGTTTCGTAGGCAAACGGTATTCAGCGGGAGCATCTGAACTCAAGAAGCCGCCAAAGCCACCAGCCGATCCAAGTCCAATTCTTCGGCGCTCCTCACTACGAGGTTGGCAACCGTCAGGTCTTGGCGCTCGCTGAATCGGTTCGGAATGGCCACGGCTTTCAGTCCCGCTTGCTTCGCAGCTCGGCAACCCGGCTCGGAGTCCTCCAGCGCAACGGCAAAATGCGGTTCTACAGATAATGTCTGCACGGTTTTGAGATAGATGTCAGGGGCAGGTTTGGGATTGATCACCATGTCGCGCGTGACGACCGCGTCGACATACCCGCGGAGGCCGAGACGTTGCAACCCTCCTTCGACCCAGCCATTCCCGGAGTTGCTCGCAACACCGACACGTAACTGGTGTTCCTTGGCGCTTCGCATAAGCGCTTCGATCCCAGGCAGGGTGCTCGCCTGTAGAGTCAATTCCCAGTTTCGGGCTTCTCGCTTCGGGATGATCTGCGACCAATCGAGCCTGCGGCCGAGTAAGTGCTCCAGGTGAATCGCGGGATCGAATCCGCCGACGTATCCGGTCGCATGCCTCCAATCATCGATTTCCAGCGCTGTACCAAATTCCTGATATACCTCCTGCCAACTAATGAAGCCAGGGGTCTCGGTATCGACGATCAGTCCATCGAAATCAAAAACGATTGCAGCTAGTGTCCCGTCTCGCATATATCGGTGATGCAGGTCAGTCGGCTGTTTTTCGAGGCCGTCCGAGCCGGACTGGTTATAAAGTGCCCATCTCTGGATTCATCCGGGTCGAGCGAGTCCGGCAGCCGTCCAGCCGCCCACGCGCGTCAACATAATGGAAGTCTCCAAAATTTTCCCCTGAAGGGGGGACCGAATCTTAGCCCAGGGTTCTAACCCTGGGTAGTGCGTTTTATCGCGCCGTGCCCTAAATGGGCACCAGCGCAATTCAACGCTTAAGGCTGACTTCAAAAAGCTCGTTATCGGCAAAGAAGCGCTTCAACTCCGCGGCAGCGTTCTCAGGGCTATCGGATCCATGAACCACATTGAACATAACGTCCTTGCCGAAGTCGCCTCGGATCGTTCCTTTCGCGGCTTTCCGAGAATCGGTTGGACCCATGAGGTCGCGGACGAGCGCCACGGAATTTTCACCGGACAATGCCAAGGCGATAACCGGGCTGGATTGCATAAAAGATTTCAACTCCGGATAAAAGGGCCTATCCAGGATGTGGGCATAGTGTTCGGCGAGTTCATCATCCGCAAGGAGCATCATCTTGCAGCCAACAATCTCCAAGCCGGCTGCCTCAAATCGATTAATCACATTGCCGCAATGGCGATCTGCAAGGCAATCCGGCTTAAGCAGTACGAGGGTCGTTTCGATCATAATTGACCCTTCCGTTTCGCACGAAGCCAGACTTTTTCAAGGACCATCGACTTTGGGTTTTGCGTTTTGGGCTCTGAGTTTTGCGTTTTGGGTCTGACGACCGAACGATCCCCGCCAGCACACGCAAAACGCAAAAACTCAAAATGCAAGACCCAAAACTGACTTATATTGGTTCCGGCCAACAACTTTTCCGAATAGCTCCTGCTGTGAAACGCTCGCGATCGTATCTCGCATCACGCCCGGTTGTGGAACTGGAGATCCATGATGTCGCATTCGGCGGCGCAGGTGTCGGTCGGGTCGACGGAAAAATCGTTTTTGTGCCGCTCACGATCGACGGAGAACGGATCGAAGCTGAACTGATCGAGCACAGGAGCGGCTTTGATCGCGCGCAGCTCAAGAAAATTGTCCTGCGGTCGGTCCACCGTGCGGAGCCGGTCTGTCCCGTTTTCGGCCGATGCGGGGGATGCGATTACCAGCATATCGCTTACGATCATCAGCTGGAATTGAAGCGCCGCCAAGTAAAGAAACTCTTGGAAAGGATTGGGCGAATTTCGGATGTCGAGGTATCACCCACCATTCCCTGTGCCAATCAATATGCATTCCGAAACCGGATCACGGTTCACGCGATGCAAGGCAGGATTGGGTTTTTTGCAAAGAATAGCCGCAATGTTGTCGATGTAGAATTCTGCGCCATCGCCAGTCCCGCGGTCAATGAAGAGTTGAAAGAACTGCGTGCTAAAGGTCTTCGCGACGGCCAGCACCGAACGCTGCGCGGCGCAGGCGTCCCGCCGACATTCACGCAGACAAACGAGTTCATCGCCACCGCGCTACTTGAATATCTCGCCAGTCACGCGACCGGAGAAGTGTTAGTCGATGCCTATTGCGGTTCCGGATTTTTCGGACACGCTTTGGCTGATCGATTTCGGAGCGTTATTGGTCTCGATTGGAGCGAACCAGCGATCGCCGCGGCCCGGAAAGCTGCGAATCCAAATGAGGAATACGTCTGCGGTGATGTCTCCGAAGCTATTGAATCTGTCCTTGAGAAATATCACCCCGAGACGGTCATTCTCGATCCTTCCGCTGATGGGGTCCAGGGACGGGTGACTGATGCGCTGGCTACGAAGCCTCCGAACCGACTGATCTATGTTTCATGCAATCCGGCCACGCTCGCCCGGGATTTATCTCGGCTGAAAAAACGATTCCGCGTAATCGCAATTCAGCCTTTCGACATGTTTCCGCAGACCGCAGAGATCGAAACAGTCGCGGTGATGGAAAGAGTGGCTAGTGGCTAGAGGCTAGTCTAGTCACTGGTCACTAGCCACCAGCCACTATTTGAGCCCCAAAGCATCGATCTTCGCGCGCACTCGCTCGTCCATCCGCACCAACTCGGGCCAGCCGCGTTGGTAACCTTCGGACGGCAGTTTCCTGGTCGCGTCGAATCCCATGTGCGAACCGATATTTGGAATACTGGGCGCATGATCCAAACTATCAGATGGATTCTTAATAAATGTGGTATCACGCTGCGGATCCGTATTGGCGCAGAGTCGGAACAATACTTCGCTCGTGTTGTGCACATCGCAGTCGGCATCCACGACGACGATGTACTTGGAAAACATCATTTGTCCCATGCCCCATAACCCATGCATTATCTTGTACGCCTGGTAGGGATATTGCTTCCGGATGCTGACAAAAACGAGATTATGGAAAACGCCCTCTGCCGGCAGCGCCATATCGGCGATTTCTGGAAAATTCATTTTGAACACAGGCAGAAAGATCCGAACGCTGGCGTCTCCAAGATAAAAATCTTCCATTGGAGGCATTCCAACGATGGTAGCGGGGTAAATCGCTGCCTTGCGGTGGGTGATCGCGGTAAGATGAAACACCGGGTATCTGTCAACCGGCGTATAAAAGCCTGTATGATCACCAAACGGCCCCTCCTCGCGAAACTCACCGGGCTGTACATATCCTTCCAGGACGAAATCGACGTCGGCTGGCACCACTAAATCAACGGTCTCGCATCGGACGAGTTCGACCGATTTCTTGCGCACAAAACCCGCGAAAAGTACCTCGTCCAGACCGTCAGGCAGCGGTGCGGTGGCCGCGAACGTGTATGCAGGGTCTCCACCAAGGCAAACCGCAACCGGCATTCGCTCGTTCCTTTCGTAATAACGGCGGCCGTGCCGAGCGCCGACCTTGTGCACCTGCCAGTGCATTGCGGTGGTCCGGCCATCGAAAATTTGCATCCTATACATCCCAACGTTCCGCTCACCAGAGTCGGGATCTGCCGTGTAAACCATCGGCAACGTGATAAAGCGTCCACCATCTTTCGGCCAACAGAAGAGAACGGGAAGATCATTCAGCGAAAAGTCGTCGCCCTCCGCGAAACGGTGAACCACTTCCTTGCACGGGCCATCTGAAACCTGCTTGGGACGCGCGTGAAGAAGGTCGATGCCTTGTTTTAGGAGTGCCCAGCCTTCGCGCATCGACTTAGGCGGTTTGGCCTTGAGGATGAGCTGCATCTGATGGGTCAGCTCATCAACTGATTCCAACCCGATTGCGAGCGCCATTCGTCGTTCGGATCCCATGGTGTTGATTGCCAATGGAAATTGAGAAGGCTTCCCGTTGATCGTCGGTTTCTCGACCAGTAGAGCCTTTCCGCCACGCGGCGCCTTCATCTGGCGATCTGCCAATTCGGTGATTTCCAATTCAGTAGCCACCGACTCGGTGATGCGAATCAATTCGCCGGCCCGTTCTAGTGCCAAAACGAATTCGCTAAATGCGCGATAAGCCATAATAGGTCAAGTCAAAGAAATATCGGCGGGCAACAGTCCTTTCTCAATAGCGCAGGTACTCCCATCCAGTGCAAAGACCTCCTTCGAAAAACGCGGTCTTGTAGGGTACCTCATATGAAACAATGTCGGGATACGGATCGAACGGGTAAGGATAAGGGCCAAACGAATAGAAAAAGTGATTGTGCCGCCAAAGTCCTCCGTGAAAATAGCCGAATCCATAGTAGCCCGGATAGTAATTATAGTCGGGCACAAACTCGCTACGCAAGGTGGTGTAGGTCCAAGCTTCGAACGTGTGGCCTAATCGAACCCCGGAACGAATCCGATCGGGACTGCCCCAGGCCAGGTAAACAGCGGCTTTCGGCAGACCTTCTCTGATCCTGCCCTGGCGAACCAGTGCCTGATCTGCGGGGGACAGCAAACCGTAAACTTGAGGATTTGATTGAATACGGCTTTCGACAGTGGAACAGCCACCCAGGAAAAGTACGAAAAGCGCCACAAATCCCGCGGACAGTTTGTGATACATACGTAAACACCCTCAGTTGTCAGCAGGTTACGCGAGACAGGAGCTCTCTTCAATGAGCATAAGCCTTCGCCCGCAGCCGTACGTCTCAGGGAGTTGACGCCTTGCACGAAGTGCCCCAACGAGTAGTTTGTTTTACATGGAAGATCGATTTGGCCACCAAGTTAGTTATTTGAGGGTATCGATCACCGACAGGTGCAACGAGCGCTGTCTGTACTGCATGCCGCAAGAGCTGCAGGAATGGTTGCCACGCTCTGAGGTTCTAAACTACGATGAAATAACCCGTCTGGTACGGATTGCGTCGGACCTCGGAGTTACTAAAATCCGCATCACCGGCGGCGAGCCGTTGACCCGTCGCGATGTCCTAACACTCTTCCGGCAACTCAGCGAATTACCTCGGATCACCGATATTGGGCTTTCGACCAATGGTTCCCTCCTGGCAAAACCTGTCCAAGGCGGCGGGACACTCGCAAGTGCCTTAGTTAAATCTCGGGTTAGAACGGCGAACATTTCACTCGATACACTGGATCCGGAAAGATATAGCGCCATTACGGGGCGCGATTTTCTTTACCAAACCCTCGATGGGATCGCGGCAGCAAAGGCGGCCGGCTTTGAAAAAGTGAAACTAAACGCGGTCTTGATGCGCGGACGGAACGAAGAAGATATAGGCGACCTCATCCGATTCGCACGGGATGAAGATTTGCTGCTCCGGTTTATTGAACTGATGCCCGTAAGCACAACGGATGTTTTAACCGAAGAGAATTTTTTGTCGATCGGTGAGGCAAGACGCCAAATTGAGGCAGAATTCGGACCCTTGATTCCAGAACCGGAGTTTCGAACCAATGGTCCGGCGTCGTATTACCGATTTGAAGACGCCTGGCAGCGTATCGGATTCATCGGCGCGATGACAAATCTGCACTTTTGTGAGAGCTGCAACAAACTCAGGCTCACTTGCGACGGAAAGCTTCGGCCGTGTCTGGGAAGCCATCTGGAGTTCGATATCAAAACGCCGATGCGTCAGGGTGCCGACGACGAACAACTTCGCCGTTTTTTCCTGCAGGTGGCCGAGCGCAAGCCTCAACAACACGACTTCCGGTACAATTACCAACCGGGCCGCAAGATGGTTGCTATTGGAGGGTGATGGATGGCAGATAAGCTCTCCCATATCGCGGACGACGGCTCCGCGAAAATGGTCGACGTATCAGCCAAGCCAGTATCCAGGCGATGGGCCACGGCGGAAGCCACAATCGCACTACGGTCGGAAACGGTTTCGAAGATTGAAGCGAACCAGGTGGCGAAGGGGAACGTGTTGGCTACGGCTCGCATCGCGGCTATCCAAGCGGTCAAGCGCACAGACGAGTTGATTCCTCTTTGTCATTCGCTCCCTGTGCAACACGCGCAGATCGAGTTCGAGAACCGGTCTGACGGTATCCGAATCGAGTGCCGGGTCACCACTACCGCGCAGACGGGAGTCGAAATGGAGGCTCTGACCGGAGCAAGTATCGCTGCCCTGACAATTTACGATATGTGCAAGGCAATCGACAAATCGATGGTAATCTCTGATCTTCGCCTCATATCCAAAACTAAGAAAACTCTATGAAGCAGACCACAGTCGGTGTGATCACAATTTCGGATCGCGCCTCAGAGGGCCTCTATGACGACTTGGGCGGGCCAGCCCTAAAGAAAGCGGCAATCCAGTATGGCTGGCAAGTTCTGGCCGAAGCAATTGTTCCCGACGATATCGCCCGGATTCAGGATGCGATCCGATCACTCTCGGCGCAAGGCTGCGGCCTCATTCTTACGACAGGGGGAACGGGAGCTGCGCCTCGGGACGTGACGCCGGAGGCGATCCGAGCGATTATGCGCGTCGAATTACCAGGTTTCGGCGAAGTAATGCGCGGGGAATCGATGAAACTTACCCCGAATGCAATTTTATCCCGCTGCCTTGGAGCCATCGTTGACCAATCCCTCGTAATCGCGCTGCC
>DASZGG010000389.1:0-7946 GCA_035939025.1 Chthoniobacterales bacterium
GTACACATCGAGCGTTACAGATTGCTCTTCGATGCCTGTCTTAAACTGCGTGACGATTATATCTTGATCCGGCCGGATGCCAAATTCGGTGAGAAATTCGTCAAGCTTTGGTGTCTTGGCTTTCGGATCCAGCAAAATCAATATTCGACCTTGTTCATTCCAATAATTTCGCAGCAGAGTCAAATCACGGTCACCAAGGTCGTATTTCGGACCTGCCAGGATCACGGCGGCATAGTCGGCTGGAACTTTTTCCAAGTTAGTCAGAATCAGCGGTTCGAGTTTAATATTCTGGTGCTCCACGGACTCTTTAAAGCGGGTCAAGGTTGAGCCACTCTCGAGTCCTGGTTCGCCGTGGCCGACGATAAAACCAATTTTCGATTCCTTGTTTTCCGTTAATTCGATCAAGGCGCTCGTAATGACTTGTTCGCCGCGAAAAGATCTTATTTGCGGTGCTTCGTTAAACATACCGGGAGGATCATACTCGGCCATGTCGGCTACACGGAGAATCTTCTTCCGATCTTGATAGTCGATGATGACCAGGTTCTCTTCGGCTCCGAAATTATATTTTACCTGAAGTTCGCGTGTGCGCGTGAGGTTGCGATATGGATCGAGGGTCTCGACCTGGATCTTCCTTTTACCGGCGAATTCATATTCTTTTAACAAGTTCTGCACGTCGCTGTAGAGTTCTGAACCGGCGCTTTGAGATGCTGGGGAAAAAAAGACGTAGATCTTCACCTCTTTTTTCAGCGACCTTAAAAGCTTCTTCGTCAGCTCGGAGAGTGCGTACTTATTGAAACGGGAGAGATCCCATCGTTGATATCTATTGAACCCGACGTAGTTGATCATCAAAACGATCGCCGCAACGATGATAGTCTGCAGTACCACGTTTGCACCAATGCGCAATCGCTGGATGCCGGCGGGCTTGGGAAGGGAATTACGGTACACTACTTAGGTCCTCCACCGCCGGTATTGAAAGATCTGATAGGTGATGACCAGCAAGAGAAAAGTCATGCTCGGGTAAAAAATGAATACTCGGGAATCTATCACACCTCGCGAGAAGGAGTCCATGTGGTCCAGTTGCGCTACGTAGGCAGTTATATCTCTGAGAAGAGGCGACGAAACGTTGACGACATAATTAATCAGCGTCAGGAAAAAAATCCCAATTGTTAGCACCAGTGAGATCATCGCTGCGACGATCTGGTTCGAAGTAAGGGCCGAAGCGAGACAACCCAACGCAACATTAAACATTCCCATGATCAGCAAAAGCAGGTAAGGAGCCAAGAGTTGGCCGGCTGACCCGATCGCGGATCGATTACCAAGCCAACTGAATATGAGAAAGTATAATAAGCTGGGCAACCAAAGGCTGAGGTAGAAGATCAGGGCCGCCAGGAACTTGGATATCACGACTTCCGAATCTCGGACTGGAGCTGTCATTAACGTTTCAATGGTCCCCAGCTTAAACTCCTCTGCAAACAACCGCATGGTGATCACGGGAAACACCAAGAGGTAAGCAATCCAGAAAAAAGCTGAATTGAAGAAGACCTGGACTACCGTATTCTCAGACGGCGCTCGATTCAGCAGGGCGATGGCGAACCAGAACGATAGACCGTTGAGGATGAGAAAAAAGAACAGAACGATATACGCTATCGGTGAGTAGTAAAAAACGGACAACTCTCTCTGGAGTAAGGTAAAAAGGCGTCTCATCGGGCTATGCTCATTCCCTAATCGTCGGTATGAGTTAGTTCAACGAAAACATCTTCCAAGGTGGCCCGCTCTTGAGTCAATTCCCTGACGATCCATCGCCGCTCGACCGCTAGCCGAAATATATCTTCGCGCAGATCGGACTTCGCTTCGATGCGGATCGAACAGCGCTGCCACCCATCTTCCGCGGTCGCAACGACGCCTTTGACTCCGGCGATCTTTTCGATCAGTTGGATGGGATCGTCGCCGCCGGTCTTAGCCTCCAACTTAACCGTGCCGGAAGTCCGGAGTTGTCCAACGAGATTCCCAGGCGTATCGGACGCTTCGATTTTACCCCGATGAATAATGATCACCCGCGAACATGTCACCTCGACCTCCGACAAGATATGAGTTGAGAGCAGAATGGTGTGGCGTTCGCCTAAGGATTTAATCAGTTCACGGACCTGGCGAATCTGGTTGGGGTCCAGTCCAATTGTCGGTTCGTCGAGGATCAAGAGATCCGGATCATGAACCAGAGCATCCGCCAGGCCGACTCGTTGGCGATAGCCCTTCGATAAGGTTGCAATCAGCTTATTCTCGACCTCCTTCACACTGCAAAGCTCTTTTACCACATTGACTCGATTGCGAAGTTTTTTTCCACCGAGACCCTTGAGCGATCCACGGTATCGGAGATATTCACTCACCCTCATGTCTCCGTACAAAGGGACGCTCTCCGGAAGATATCCGAGATGCATCCGCGCTTTGAGCGAGTCTCGGAAAACGTCGTGGCCCGCGATTAAGGCCCGGCCGGAAGTGGCTGGCATAAAGCTTGATAAAATCCGCATCGTTGTGCTTTTACCTGCTCCATTCGGCCCGAGGAAACCGACGATCTCGCCTTTTCCGACCTCGAAGCTCAGGTCGCTGATGGCAGTGACCCCGGAGTATTTTTTTGTGAGCTGTTCAACTTTGATCATTTCAGTAATCGGGCAGAAAGCATGACGGAATCCACGAGCATCCTCCCGTCTGGAGGCAGGTAACGCAAGCGCCTGAATGTAGCCTGCCCTCTGCGTCTCTGTAAATTTGTGATAAATTCGGTTTGGGTCGAGCCAAACTTCGTTTAGATTTTTCATCCACCGCTCGACCCAGAGCTATACCATGAAGACTTCGTATCTGAATGATTGGAACGCCGATCTTCTAGACGAATACTATCAACGCTGGAAGCAAGATCCGGCATCTGTAGATTCGAGTTGGTCAGCCTTCTTTGAAGGTTTCGAGCTGGGCTCATCTCCCACCCGCAATGGCAAATCCGCTGTCGTGCCGGAAAGGGAGGGCCTAATCAGCGAATTTGACCAACTCCAGAATCGGATCGACGGCCTGGTTTACAATTACCGGATCCTTGGCCATACTCAGGCGCAAGTTGACCCTCTGGCACAGGGGCGTCCCGAAACCCGTGCGCTGACTTTATCCTCTCTCGGGTTAGAAGATGTGCCGCTGGATAGTGTCGTTTCATCCCGCTATTTTCTGAATTCGCAGCAAATGACTCTTCGGGAAATGATCGACACGCTTCAGGCCATCTACTGCGGGCCGATCGGGGTCGAATTCATGCATATCCAGAACGAGACCGTTCGCGAATGGGTCCGCGAACGGATCGAAGCCAGGATCGCTCTGCCGCAACCGGATGCTTCCTCCCAAAAAAGGTTGCTGCGGATTTTGATGGAAGCAGAGACCTTTGAGCAGTTTGTCCATACCAAATTCATTGGTCAAAAACGCTTCTCACTACAGGGTAGCGAAAGCTTGATGGTAATCTTGGAGACGGTCCTCGCTGATTGCCCCGGCAAGGGCATTCAGGAGATCGTCATGGGGATGGCTCACCGCGGTCGCCTGACGGTGCTGGCAAATTTCCTGAGAAAATCCTACAACATCATCTTTAAGGAATTCTCCGAGAATTACATACCTGACCTTGTCGCCGGTGACGGTGATGTAAAATATCATCTCGGGTATGAGAGCGTGCGGAAAACCGACTCGGGCGCAGAAATTGCCATCCGGCTCGCAGCCAATCCCAGCCATCTCGAAATAGTCAATCCAGTCGTTGAAGGCAAGGCAAGGGCGCGCCAGCGGAGTCTGGGCGACACCGAGAAACGAAAAAAAGTTTTACCGCTATTGCTCCATGGAGACGCGGCGTTCGCCGGGCAGGGGATCGTCGCCGAAGTGTTAAACTTGTCTCAATTGCCCGGTTACGAGACTGGTGGAACCGTGCACGTAATTGTCAATAACCAGATCGGGTTCACTACTCTGCCGGCTGAAGCGCGCTCAACGATGTATTGCACAGACGTCGCGAAAATGATCGAAGCACCGATCTTTCATGTGAACGGGGATGATCCGATCGCAGTGGAGTTTGTTGCTAAGATCGCTCTGGAGTTCCGGCAAAATTTTTCCCGGGATGTCGTAGCGGATCTGTACTGTTATCGACGGTACGGACACAACGAGACTGACGAGCCGAGTTTTACCCAGCCCAGACTCTATAAGAGAATCCACGCACACTCACCTGTTACCAAACTCTTTAAGGATCGGATGTTGCAATCGGGAGTCCTCACGGGACAGGAGGCGGAGAATCTCGAAAGGGAGTTCAGGCGCCGGCTTGAAAATGCGCTCGCAGAGGTCGAGACCTCGGAAGTGAAGTCGAAAAAGGATTTTCATCGCGGCTTGGAAGAGTCGACGGCAATTTTTCAACCTCCATATAGCCACCGAGAGCCTGAGACCCGCATTGCAAAGGAGATGATCGATTTGATCGTAGATCGAATCACCCGCGTCCCTGAGGGTTTTCGCGTTCAACCGCAGATCAAGAAGTCGTTCCTGGACCGGCGAAAGAAGCAGCACGAGGGAGGCGGACCATACGATTGGTCCTTCGGGGAGGCGCTAGCTCTTGGATCGCTTCTGATCGAGGGGACCCCGATTCGCTTGTCCGGACAGGATAGCCGGCGTGGGACTTTCAGTCAGCGGCACTCCGTACTTTACGATGCTGCAACGCGTGAGCGATTCGTACCGCTCGCAAATTTGGCGGAGGGACAAGCCCGATTCTGCGTCTACAACAGCATGCTCTCTGAGGCGGCCGTTTTGGGGTTCGACTATGGGTATTCGCTCGATTTTCCCGACATGCTTTGCCTTTGGGAGGCGCAGTTCGGTGATTTTGTGAATGGCGCTCAGGTCATCATCGACCAATTTATTGTGAGTTCGGAATCGAAATGGCAGCGACCCAGCGGCGTTGTTCTTTTGTTACCGCACGGATACGAGGGCCAGGGCCCTGAGCATTCGAGTGCTCGACTAGAGCGCTTCCTGCAACTTTGCGCGGAGGATAACATTCAAGTCTGCAATCTCACGACACCAGCTCAGTATTTTCATGTGTTGCGGCGACAGGTTCGACGAGATTTCCGCAAACCGCTGGTGATCATGACGCCGAAATCGTTATTGCGCAACGAACGGGCGACTTCGCGTATTGAGGATTTCACGCAATCGACATTTGAACAGGTCCTCGGTCCGACCTTGATTGGTGAACCGAAAAATGTCGACCGAGTAATCTTTTGCAGCGGTAAGGTTTACTATGACCTGGCTGCCTACCTGGAGACGAATCGGGTCAATAGTGCTGCGCTTGTGCGCGTCGAGCAACTCTATCCTCTGAACCTGGAGAGGCTTGAAGATGTAGTCAGTGATTTTCGCAACGCGTCTAAGTGGATTTGGTGCCAGGAGGAGCCCAGAAACATGGGGGCCTGGACGTACATCGCTCCGCTGCTGGCTCGGGTAGCTCGACAAGACCTCGAGTATGCGGGTCGACCGGTTGCCGCTAGTCCGGCTGTTGGCTCCAAAGCGTGGCACGATCAACAGCAGAAGGAGCTTGTTCACCAGGCGTTTAGCATGTAATCGGTGGCTGCTGGATCGTTTTCTCTCCTCGCAATGAGCATCGAAGTCAAAATCCCGGCTGTCGGCGAATCAATCACGTCCGGCGTTTTATCAGCGTGGCACAAGCAGAACGGGGATATGGTGAACGATGGCGAGGCCCTGTTCACTCTTGAGACTGACAAAATTTCGACCGAGGTTCCGGCGGTCGGGTCTGGTAAGCTTCGGATTCAGGTTGATGCTGGTCAAGAGGTTAAGATCGGGCAGCTAGTCGCTCTGCTGGAGGACAACATCAAGGCGCCAGGGGGCGAGCCTTCCTCGCCCGCCGAGGCTGCTGACTTCGCAAGCCCTGCCGCGAACGCGACAGTGCCCCGTTCGGTGGAGACGACTCCGGTCCCCGTCGATGAAACTGGCCCGGCTACCCGCCGTTCTGGCGTTGAGCAGGAAAGGAATGAGATCTTGTCGCCCGCCGCACGAAGGATCGCCGAGGAAGAAAAGGTCGAGCTGTCGGAAGTAATGGGCACTGGTAAACATGGGCAGGTCACAAAATCGGACCTGATTCAGTATCTCGAGTCAAAAAGCAGTCCGCCGGCCCCGGCAAAACCGAGTGCGGCACCGGCGCCTGACGTCGCCGTTTCAACAACTCCCCCGACCGGGCCATCGCCTCGGTTTACCCGACGGAAGATGAGTTCGTTGCGGAAGAAAATTGCTGCTCAACTGGTTTTGGCTCAGCAAAACGCCGCGATGCTCACAACCTTTAACGAGTGCGACATGTCGGCCGTGATGCAGCTTCGATCACAATACCAGGAGAGCTTCCAAAAGAGGCACACTGTGAAGCTGGGCTTCATGTCGTTCTTTATCAAGGCCGTGGTTGCCGCGCTGCAATCCGTCCCGGAAATGAATGCGAGAATCGACGGTGACGATCTGGTCGAAAATCACTATTATGACATCGGCGTGGCTGTGGGAACGGACCGAGGGTTGGTTGTTCCGGTCATTCGAGACGCAGATAAAAAGAGTTTTGCCGAGCTTGAGAAAGAGGTCACGGCCTATGCCGGAAAAGCGCGCGAAGGTAAATTGCATTTGGACGACCTAACCGGCGGAGTCTTTACCATCACAAATGGCGGGATCTACGGGTCTCTTCTCAGTACTCCAATTCTGAATCCTCCCCAGAGCGGCATCCTCGGAATGCATAAAATCCAAAATCGACCGATTGCGATCGGAGACAAAATCGAGGTGCGCCCGATGATGTATCTGGCGGTCAGCTACGATCATCGCGTCGTCGATGGCAAGGAAGCTGTCACCTTTCTGATAAGGGTAAAAGAATATGTGGAAGCTCCGATCCGTTTTCTCTTGGAAGGCTAGGCGGAACGTATCGGCGGATCGGCGTGTGGGCGTATCGGCGTCTGGGGAAGTAAGACTGCTTTTCGACACGCCGACACGCCGACACGCTTCCCCAGTCGACGGCCCATTTTGAACGCAACGACATCACCATTCTATGCGAGACGGTGCACCGGTAAGCGCGCCTTACCGACACTCATTTCTTCCTCTTGCGCCCATAGAGCATCACCGCAAGCTGGCGGCCAAGCCATCGAGGATTGAGCGACGGCAAGCGGAACAAGATCCGGGGGGCACCCGGCGGGCGCACGAGATACCCGATGACGATGCGCAAAATCAGGCTGGACCCGGCGATCGCCACGAGGGCTAGAATCAAAAGCTGCGGAAACATCGTGGAGTACTATAAACCTAAAGTCCGACATTGAGGACTCGTCCTCGTGCTCGTCGTCGTCCTTCGTCCTCGAGAATGCCGATGTTTGACAATCAGACTAACTGGACAAAATAATTGCGGCACAATCGGGCTCTCTTCGCCGCACAAAACGCCGACTGATCGAGGACGAGGACGAGGACGACGACGAGCACGAGGACGAGGATCCAAACTTCGGAGTTTAGGACAAACTAGCATAGGCTTCCAGCCTGCAGGAGATTCACCCAGGATGTGTGTGCTAATCAAATCGACAGAGGGGCGTCGGGTGTTTTTGGGCTTCAAAGCAAAATTGGACTTGGTCGAGACTTACCCTCGAGATCGATAGAGGCGGAATCTCGTTCTCCCCAAAAAAATCAACTCCGCTTGTTTCAAACGTCGTCCTGGCTTCGCCCCCTTCCAGTCCGCAGAGGATAAACAATTTATAGACATGAAACGGGAACGGTGGTTCGTGGGGATGCTTCGCCCGGTCAAAAACGGCTAGCATACTTTCGGCCTTTGTCTGAAATCCCGATTCTTCGAGTATCTCTCGTTCCACAGCTTCGGATGGCGAATCATTTACGTCCGCCCAGCCTCCGGGCAAGGTCCACAGCCCGTCTGTCCGTTCCCGGACGAA
>DASZGG010000390.1:0-6259 GCA_035939025.1 Chthoniobacterales bacterium
GCTAAGGTGATATCGTGGTGTTTTTAGCGGCGCTCTTCCCGATCGTGCAAACAACGACTGTCCCGGAGGGAGAATTCGGTTGAATCTCGAGTTCTCCGGAAATCGTTCGGGCGCGGTAGCGCATGATTTTTAGTCCCATTCCTTTCCGTTCGCCTGGCGAAGCGTTGAAGCCGACGCCGTCATCACTGACTCGCAACGAGCAGGTACCGTCGCTGACTTCCAGTGCGATCACGACAGACTTGGCGCGGCCATGCTTGAGCGCATTGCTTAAAGCTTCCTGGGCAATTCGGAAAAGATGGATTGCTTGAATATTGTCGGTCATGGGCACCGTCTCAGGGCAGATGACAGTGCATGAAATTCCGGCAAGCCTTGAGGTAGTCGAAGCCAATTCTTCCAAGGCCGATTCGAGGCCTCCCTCATCACGATCGACTGGGGAGAGGCCCCTGGCTAACTCGCGGGTACGCATCGCGACGTCCTGAAGCAATGAAGCAATGTCTCCGGCATTGTTGGCCAGGGCGTGCGACTGGCTTTCAAGTTGTTGCTTCAGCATGGAGGCAGAAAATCCGATGGCCGCGAGATATTGACAAACTTCGTCATGGAGATCCCTCCCGATGCGTTCCTGTTCGCGTTCGCTGATCGTGATGATCTCCTGTTCCAGTTGCTGAGCGCGTTCAAGCAATTCGAGCCGAGCCCGAATGTTATCCCGTTGCTTCTTGAACGTCCAGCCGGCGACCATGACCAAGCTGAAAAACGCAAAGCGCATGATCGCTTCCCAAAGCCGTAGCCACTCCGTCGCGTAGCGATGACCGGATGCCTCGTCTGCCCACCACCAGGAAACGGTGCAGAGAACCGAAATGACGGTGGCGAGCTTCATGTCTCCAAACCAGACCATCACGAGGATCGCTATGGAGTAAAAAGGGTAAATCGTGACGTCGTACCCAGTGAGGTAATCGATCGATCCGACGATGAGCCCAAGCGCTACTACCACCACAAAGAGTTGAAGCCGGGACCGCCTGAGCAGGAACGTTCCAATTCGATCCATGCTACTCCTGCTCTCTGACCCAGCGGATTGCGAAATGCTGCAGCTCTGTGGCATTTCTGAAATTCATCTTCTCTTTAATCCTCGCCCGGTAGGTGTCCACTGTCGCGGCTCCGAGCTTAAGTTTGTCCGCAATCTGGCGCGTGGTCTTGCCGCGCCCGATCAATTCCAGGACTTCCAGTTCGCGGTCGGCCAATCGATCGACCGGACGCGGCATGCTCTTAGCGCCTGTTGTGGTCAAGCTTCTCAAAAAGACCGAAGTCATTTTATCTGAAAGATAGATTTCTCCGGTAAGGACGTGTCGGATCGCCGCTAGCACTTCATCGGCCGCTTGATTTTTTGTGATGTAACCGGTGGCGCCAGCGCGAAGTGCACGTTCCGCATAGAGCGATTCTTCGTGCATTGAAAGAACCAGCACCGGTATTCTGAGGGAAAGCGCTCTGATGCCTTTGATCAGTTCCAACCCGCTCGACCCTTTCAGAGTGATATCAATGATCACGAGGTCTGGAGTGAGTCTCCGGATCAGTTGGATCGCTTGCTCGGCGGTTTCAGATTCTCCGCAGACCTGCATATCCAGCTCTTGATTGATAAGCTGAGACAAGCGGTCGCGGAACAAAGGATGATCATCGACAATGACAACTCTTTTCTTCTGTGCAGTCATGGCTGGTTACCAAACACCTTAGCTCAACGCAGGCCCTGGTTTCAACGACTCAGTGTGCCAGCGATCTCCGTGTACGGAAAAGTCTCGATCTCATGTAAAAGGATCCACTATATACCAGTAAAAAAGAAGGTGACAACAAACTGCCCAGGATGTTTTATTTTTTATTGGACGCTGTTGGAACCCCTCCCGAAAACTCGGTTAGTTCGTTAAGACAGCGTTCTTAGTCCTGCGAAACTGCGAATGGCGCAGCTTTGTAGATTGGTGGCATGCGCATTGCTCAGGCGGAAGGCCGCCCGAACGACCTCCAGATGAGAGATTGGTCGCGAGGCTAACTAAAATCCGAATCCCCACCCGGGAGATTATATTCCTAACCTTACCTCAGATTCGATGACCAGACTATTGCGGATACTCACCATAACAGGGATCGCATCGTGCTTATCGTGCGCGATGCTCGGAAGTCCGTTGTATGCCCAAAGCGCCACTCCAACGTCCGCTGCAATTGCCGCAGCGCCGACGCCCACGTTGGAGCAGCGGGTGGCAGGGCTTGAAGCCTATGTGACAAACGGTGACCCCACCGCGCCGCTCAAGGACAAAGATGGCAATATTCCAAAGAACCTGACCATGGCGACGGTCGGTACGCCGGGGCCGGGGCATAACGGGTGGATGATGACTAGTTCAGCGCTCGTCCTGTTTATGACCTTGCCAGGACTAGCGCTCTTTTACGGCGGGCTCGTCCGCAAAAAAAATGTGCTCTCAGTGCTTGCCCAATGTCTCGGGACCACTGGCCTTGTCGCGGTATTGTGGTGGGCTTTTGGATATAGCCTTGTTTTCGGGAAAAGCTTTAACAATCCATTTTTTGGAGGATCCGAGTATTTCTTTTTACAAGGAGTCAATTCCGTCCCGAACTCGGACTACGGATATTGGGTTTCGCAAAATGTCTACGCGATGTATCAGTTGATGTTTGCGATTATTACTCCCGCCCTGATCGTCGGCGCGATTGCCGAGCGGATGAAATATTGGGCGGTCATGACCTTCATCGGTTGTTGGATGTTCCTGGTTTACTTTCCGATGGCCCACATGATTTGGGGAGTTACGGGCTTCATGAACGGGATTTGGAATCCAACCTCCGGTATTAAAGCGATTGATTTTGCCGGCGGAACGGTAGTCCACATGACTTCCGGCTGGAGCGCATTGATTCTTTGCCTGATTCTTGGTCCGCGCCTTGGCTTTAATAAGGAGCCGATGCCGCCACACAGTATGGTGCTTTGTATGATCGGGACCGGAATGCTGTGGGTGGGCTGGTACGGGTTCAACGCCGGCAGTGCCGTTGCCGCCGACGTCATTTCTTCCAACGCATTCATGGCGACGACTCTGGCAACAGCCATTGGCTCACTAACCTGGGCGCTGATCGAGAAGATCTTTCGTGGCAAGGCGAGTGTACTTGGTTACTGCAGCGGCGCGGTGGCCGGTTTGGTGGTTATCACCCCTGCGTGCGGGTTTGTGAATGCAACGGGAGCCGTCATTATTGGTGTCCTGGCCGGCGCGGTTCCTTACGTGAGTGTTTCAATGCTGAAGCCAAGACTGAAATACGATGATGCCCTGGACACCTTCGGGGTACATGCGGTTGGTGGAAGCATGGGAGCCATCTTGACCGGGTTGCTGGCCACCAAAGAAGTGAACGCCAATTTGAAAGATGATCTGCTGGCCTCGCTCTTCCGGTCTCAACTGGCCGCAGTCGGTCTTACGATCGTTTTGGCGTGCGTCGCGACAGCAGTGATTGCCTTGGCACTCAAAGGCGTGATGGGTCTGCGCGCCAGCCCCGAAGTGGAATCAACGGGTCTGGATATCTCAGAACACGGTGAGGAAGCTTACATCATTTAACCTGACCAATCTCGACCACAGACAGGATATGAAAAAAATTGAAGCGATTATCAAGCCTTTCAAGGTTGAAGACGTCAAAGACGCTCTCACCGAAATAGGTGTCCAAGGGATGACCACGATCGATGTGAAAGGATTTGGCAGACAGAAGGGTCATACGGAGATCTATCGAGGAAGTGAATACACCGTGGATTTTGTCCCCAAGATTCTGGTTTTAGCCGTGGTGGCCGACGTGCTGCTCGAATCCGCGGTGAGCGCGATTATCAAAGCCGCAAAAACGGGCGCAGTCGGAGACGGCAAGATATTTGTCTCTACTATCGAAGAAGCGGTTCGCATTCGGACGGAAGAGGTTGGGGAAAAGGCGATTTGATGACCCTCCAGGTTCTTCGGACGCCGATGGCATGAGCGGCGGATTCGTAGTCGACGAGTCAGGCTCGGTATGCGGCCTTGCTTGATCCACGCTTCCCAATAATCGCGAAGGCGGTTTGCGCTAAGTTCTGTCACGTCTTTCCATTCCCTAATGCACATCCCGGGGTTCGTGCCGTAACCTGCTCCCTATTTTGCGAGATAACCGCCATCGATTACCATCGCGTGGCCCGTGGTGAAAGAAGCGGCATCGGAGCAAAGCCAGACGACCGCTTCTGCAACTTCGCCGGGTTCACCCAGGCGGCGTGCGGCTTTCTGGGAAGGAG
The DNA here is from genome assembly GCA_035939025.1 of Chthoniobacterales bacterium. Classification (GTDB taxonomy): domain Bacteria; phylum Verrucomicrobiota; class Verrucomicrobiia; order Chthoniobacterales; family JAFAMB01; genus JAFAMB01. The sequence continues at coordinate 4,271 of DASZGG010000390.1, forward strand.
CGATCGCCCGAATACCGAGTTTCTGCATGGCCTTAAGTACTGGGCCAAGGGGTCGCCAATGAGTCGGCAAGTCACGTCCAAGTTTCGTGTCTGCCGCTCGCTCTATCATAGCAGTTTGGATCAGGCCCGGGCAAACAGCGTTCACCCGAATCCCGAAACGGCGATACTCCAAGGCAGCTGCTTTGGTAAGACCGACGACGCCGTGCTTGCTCGCCGTGTAGGCTGCGAGCTGCGAAACTCCAGCCAACCCGGCAACCGAAGCGGTGTTCACAATGGCGCCGCGCCCGAGTTTGAGCATCACCGGAATTTCGTATTTCATGCAGAGCCAAACACCCTTCAAGTTGATCTCGATCGTTCTGTCCCACTCCGACTCCGGACAATCGGCGATCCGAGCAATTGGCCCTTCAATTCCAGCATTGTTATGGGCTACATCCAATCTTCCATAGGTTGACACTGTTTTCGCGACGAGCGCACTTACCTGATCTGCATCTGAGACATCGACAGCGACAAAAATCGCATCTCCGCCGCCTTCCTGAATCAATTTGGCGGTTTGCTCGCCGGCCTCAACGATTACGTCTGCAACTACAACCTTTGCACCTTCACGCGCGAACACCATCGCCGATGCACGGCCGATGCCATTTCCAGCGCCAGTGATGAGAGCGACTTTCCCTGCAAAGGCGCCCATTACAACATCGGAATCTTGCGCTTTTCCAGGATCATCCGCATTCCGTATTTAGGCCGGAGAGTAAGCAATGGTTCAAGTCCAATTCGTTGGACGAATGAAAGAACTAAGCGCCATCGCTGCGCGATCGCGGATAAGACGAGAAGCCCAACGGTCCACGCAAAGCCCTCGCCGATACATTGGCGGGGGCCGCCGCCAAAGGGGAAATAGGAATATTTTGGCCTTCGCGCAGCCATCTCTGGTCGCCAACGCTCCGGATCAAACCGGTCCGGGTCACAAAAGAACCGTGCATCGCGATGCATGAGATATTGGCTCATATAGATGAATGAACCTGGTGGAATCGTATAATTACCGAGCGACCAAGCTTTTGGGTTACGGCGAGCGATGATCCAAAGCGGAGGATAGAGGCGCATGGCTTCACTGAAAACCATCCGGGTATAGGACAGCGATTCGAGATCGCCCGTCCGCGGAAGTCCACCCGAGATCACGGCATCGAGTTCGGAGTGCAATTTCTGTTCCACTTCGGGATGCTGAGACAGTAGGTACCAAGTCCAAGTTAGCGCATGCGCGGTAGTCTCGTGCCCAGCGATAAGCATGCTCAGCGCCTCGTCGCGAACCTCCTCGTCTGTGAGCGCTGTACAACCGTCCTCATCGCGAACCCAGAGGAGCACACAAAGCAGATCGTTAATCTGGCTCGTGTCGGTGCGGCGTTGATGAATCATTCGGTAGAGAATGGTGTCGAATTGGTCCTTAGCTTCTTTGAAGCGGCGAATCCGACCCACCGCTATCTTGTCCAGTAAATCATCGATCACCGGCAGCTTACGAAAATCTGTCATCTCTATCAGCGTGTTGGCGGCTTTTGCCATTTGATCGGTCCCTTGCTCCAGCTCGGCGCTGACCAGCGTCTTCAAAACTATTCCGAGTGTGAGCCGCAACATTTCCCGTTCAATATCGACCTCTATGCCGTGACGCCAAGCCTGCTGGAGCCGCTCACAATAGGTAGAGATGACAGAGGACCATTGGCGAACCATCTCTTTATGAAGAGTAGGCGCCAGCATCCGTTTATGACGACGATGGTAATCACCTTGACTAGTTAGTAAACCGCTCCCGAGCATGCGCTTTAGGACGGGCGGCGCTGACCGGCACATCTCGTTCTGCGGCGCGCAAAGGACAGCTTTGATGTAGTCTGGATGATTAATTAAATAGTCGTGACGCCGTCCAAGTTGCATGTGGACGATATCGCCATATCTGCTTGCTGCCTTGTACAGATCCGCTAACGGATTACGTTGGCGAGACAAACAGTGAGC
>DASZGG010000391.1:0-7053 GCA_035939025.1 Chthoniobacterales bacterium
GGAAACGCAATACATTGAAGCGTATCTTCTGAGCACAAAATGGGGGGACAACCTCAATGCCCCGTGGCATACGACCAATATGTTTCTCGGGGAATACGATCCTGTGCCCTGCTACCTGCTTGACAGGTTGATGACTAGATATGAGCCAAAGTATGAGGATGGCTCGCAACCGCGATTTCTTGTGGTGTATCCAAATTTCGGGGTGCGTAGGGCTGATGGGCAGAAGTGCGTTGTCTTCAGCCACGGCCATTACATCGAATCCATTTACCGGCTGATGACTACCTTGCGTTCGACTCTATTTCCTGACCGGACCGGACCGGATACAATCTGGGAGCTGGAGTCCGAGAATTTTGCCTGGGTTGATTTCTTCTGGTCAACGCTTGGCCGGTCCGGCAATTTCGGGGCAGATGTGGAATTGATCTACGACAAATTGCAGGCGGATATTCAATTGAAGAATCTGTTATCCAATTTGGCCGAAGGAATCGCAACGAAATACAGTCTGCCTTGGGTTCCGCGCCAGGTCGAACATAAGATTCTTACCTCGGTGCTTAACTTCTTCCTGAACAAAGTTGCCAACCGGGAAGTAAAGCGAACGGATACCGTCTTGAGCGAGGATGCGGAATCAGGACTGCGCCAGTTTATGGAAAAGTTTTTGTTGAAGCAAATCCAGACAGACAACGCCAGTTCAGTTCCTGCCGATGTTACCTTTATCTTCGGCCACACCCACAAACCGTTTGAGGAAGTCCGTTCCTACGCGGGTTACGGGAGTGGCGTGAAGATATTTAACAACGGTGGATGGGTCGTTGACTCAATGGTGCCAGCCCCGCTTAAAGGCGGGGCGGTTGTTCTCGTTGACGAGGATCTGAACACCGCCTCCGTTCGCATATACAACGAGGCGGAAAACGACACTCAACCCCCTCCGCCTCCGCGTGTTTCTGAAGTCATTGATAATCCGCTGGTGCAGCAATTGAAGTCCATGATTTCAAAGGCTGCTGCTCCCTTAGACGCAATGACAAACGCCGTCTTTGCTGAAATACCACGACAACGTGAAAATCTAAATGCAAAGATTCAAGAGCGATGTTAGCGATCAACGCCTCAACTTTTGTTATTCCTCCGATTTATTGCACCTATCATGTGCGGCCGATATAGACGAACCACGGCAGAGGAAGAACTAGCTCGGCGCTATCACATCCCAATCCCTCGACAACGAGATCTGCCCATCAGCTGGAATATTGCTCCGAGCGAGGATGTCCTCGCGGTGCGGTACAACCATGAAACTAAGCAGCGTAGCTTGGATGGCTTGCGGTGGGGTTTGATTCCATACTGGGCGAAGGATCCCAAGATCGCTTACAAGACGATCAATGCCCGCGTCGAGACCGTCGATACGGCGCCATCCTATCGGGAGGCCTTCAAGAGACGGCGATGCCTTATACCGGCGGATTCCTTTTACGAGTGGAAAAGGGTGGTTGGGGGTAAGATCCCATACGCAATCGGCATGAAGGACGATGCTCCGTTTGTGTTTGCCGGACTATGGGAAGGGTGGAAAGACCCTGCGACCGACGAATGGGTGCGTACCTGTACGATAATCACCGGCGAGCCGAACGAGCTTGTCGCTCAGATCCATACCCGCATGCCAGTCATATTGCCCGAAGAAGATCACGCAAAATGGTTGGGCGAGACTGAAGGCGGCGACCTGAAGTCGCTATTGAAGCCATTTCCGGCAAATCGGATGCGGATTTGGGCAATCAGTCCAAGAGTGAATTCGCCCAGGAATAATGACCCGGACATTATAAAGCCGATAATAATTTCAGATTTTGGCCAGCTTTTTCCAATGCCTGATCGTCGGCCAGACTGATGGATGCCTCGACGACGCGGGCACTGTGGCAGCGATCATTGGACCAGCACTGCTCCCCATGTAAGAAGTAGTGGGACCTGTATCGCGCACCATGTGCGTTCATGGTTTAAACTAATCCGATGACCTCAATTTTTACCGTATCCGAACTGACCCGCGCGGTCCGGGAAGTTCTCGAGGGTCGAATCGGCGAAGTCTGGGTCGAAGGTGAGATTTCAAACTACCGAAAACAATCGTCCGGCCATCATTACTTCACGCTGAAGGATGACCGAGCCCAGCTCGCCTGCGTCATGTTCGCACGATCTTATGGGGCCCAGACCAGGATACCGCTTTCCGACGGAATGCAGGTCCAAATTTTCGGACAGGTGACGGTCTACGAAGCGAGAGGGCAATACCAGCTGATTGTCCAACTCATACAGTCGAAAGGACAAGGGCTGCTCCTGGCGAAGTTCGAAGCTCTCAAGCGCAAGCTCCAGGCAGAAGGTCTTTTCGATCCAGATCGCAAACGGCCGCTGCCGCGGTTTCCTCGGCGTGTAGCGCTGGTGACATCCCCGACCGGGGCAGCCGTCCAGGACATGCTAAACATCCTGCAGAGGCGTAGCCCCTGGCTCTCAATTCTCATTTGCCCGGTTCGCGTTCAGGGGGAAGGCGCCTCGGTAGAGATTTCGAATATGATCGATTATGTCAGTTCCCGCGCGGTGGAATTGAAAGTCGACGTGATGATCGTCGGTCGCGGCGGTGGGAGCCTGGAAGATCTGTGGGAATTTAATGAAGAGATTGTCGCTCGGAGCATCTTTCTTTCACGGATTCCCGTGATCTCAGCGGTCGGGCACGAGATCGATTTTACGATCGCAGATTTTGTTGCTGACCGACGGGCGCCGACTCCGAGCGCGGCGGCCGAGATTGTCGCACCGGACGTACTCGCGTTGCAAGGCGAACTCATCTCGCGGGGCGCGGCTCTGGCCCGGCTCATTCGCCAAGCGCTGGAGCTTCGGCAGATCCGATTGCAACGACTCGCAGGCCTGCCGTATCTTCGTGATCCGCGCCGGCTCATCGTTGAACGCCAGCAACGGGTAGATCATCTGGAGATGCGCCTTGTGCAAATTGGGAAGAGTGTTTTCCAGCAACGCCGATCCCAGATCGAAAAGATATCGGTATTTCTTTCGGCATTTCGTTCGGATCGTTTGTTGCAGGCGAAGCGAGGAGAACTTGCCGCTTTGGAACTGCGCCTGACGCGGATTGTATCATCCGGCGTCGAGTTTCGAAAAAACAGGGCTGCGGAGTTGGCTAACTTCGTCCGGTTGCTTGGGCCGCAGCAAACGCTGGAGCGCGGGTATTCAATTACTTTAGACGCAAATGGGCACATTATTCGGACGATGGAGACCCTGGAGAAGGGCGACAGAATTCAAACGAAGCTGGCAGACGGAGTGGTGATATCGGTGGTGGAGGCTTTGGCGAAGGTGAGAGGCGAAAAGTGAGAGGTGAGAGGTGAGAAGTGAGAAGTGAGAAGTGAGAGGTGCCACTAGCCACTCGTCCCCTTGTACACGTGCTTTTTGAACCCGATTGTAGCGAGAGGAGGCAAAGTCAGGGTAAGGGAATGGGAATGTCCTTGCCAGGAGATCGGATCTGCATGCATGCCGCCATAATTTCCTACATTGCTGCCTCCGTAGACAGCGGCGTCAGTGTTTAAGATCTCTTCATACCATCCCTCACCCGGAGCGCCGACACGGTAGCCATGTCTCGGTACCGGGGTAGCGTTGACCACAAACAAAATCGTCGAGCCGGACTCGGCCTTGCGTAGAAATGTGAGGATACTGCTGTCGGAGTCGTGAAAATCGATCCACTCGAATCCGAGATAAGTGTCATCGTTTTCCCAGAACGCCGGTTCGCTCGTGTAAAGGTAATTGAGATGTTGCGTCAGGCGTCTAATGCCGTCGTGCGGCGGATATTGCAACAGATGCCAATCGATGCTCTCATTGTGGTTCCATTCTTTCCACTGCGCGATTTCGCCGCCCATAAATAACAACTTTTTACCGGGGTGCGCATACATCCAGGCGTAAAACATGCGGAGATTAGCAAACTTTTGCCAGGGATCGCCCGGCATTTTGCTTAGGAGCGATGCTTTCCCGTGCACCACTTCGTCGTGGCTCAACACAAGAATGAAATGTTCATGGAAAGCGTAGATCATGGAAAAGGTCGCTTCCCCTTGGTGGAATCGGCGGTGGATTGGTTCGCGACTCATGTAGAGCAGAAAGTCGTGCATCCAGCCCATGTTCCACTTCAAACCGAATCCGAGTCCGCCGAGATAAGTGGGACGCGAGACGCCCGGCCATGCGGTGGATTCCTCTGCGACGGTCATGATTCCTGGAAACCGCGCGTAACAGACCTCGTTAAAGCGCTTTAAGAACTGAATCGCATCCAGATTTTCGCGCCCGCCATGGACGTTCGGCACCCATTCGCCTGGTTTGCGCGAGTAGTCCAGGTAGAGCATTGACGCCACCGCGTCTACCCGAAGCCCGTCGATATGGAATTTGTCGAGCCAGAACAGGCCGTTAGCCACGAGAAAATTACGCACCTCGTTTCGGCCGTAATTGAAGATTAGGGTACCCCAGTCGCGGTGTTCGCCCTGGCGGGGATCGGCGTGCTCGTAAAGGTGGGTTCCATCGAACAGGGCAAGACCATGCGCGTCCTTTGGGAAATGGCCTGGAACCCAATCGACGATAACGCCGATCCCATTTTGGTGGCAGCGATCGACGAAATGCCGAAATTCATCGGGATTACCGAACCGGCTCGTTGGAGCGAAGTAACCGGTTACCTGATAGCCCCAGGATCCGTCGAACGGATGCTCGGCGACCGGCATGAGTTCAATATGCGTATAGCCCAAATCTTTCACATAAGGGATCAGGCGATCTGAGAACTCTATGTAGCTCAGGTATCGGTTCCCTTCTTCGGGAACGCGGGCCCAGGATCCGAGATGTACTTCGTAGATGCTGACCGGTTCTTTGTGCCATTGCTTGGTCTTTCGCGCCTCGATCCATTCGTCGTCGCTCCATTTGAAACGGTCAAGATTGAACACCATCGAAGCGGTTTGGATCCCATGCTGGCCATAAAAAGCGAGCGGATCGCTTTTCAGGACAACCTGACCGAAGCAATTCCGCAGTTCGAGTTTGTAGTGGGTCTCTTCAACGACGCCCGGGATAAAAATTTCCCAGATCCCTGATTCCAAACGTTTTCGCATCGGATGCGACCGACCATCCCAGCCGTTGAAATCCCCTACGATGCTGACTCGCTGTGCGTTCGGCGCCCAAACGGCAAAACTCACACCTGCATGTCCGTTGATTTCGGTCAGATGAGCGCCCAGTTTTTCATAAATCTCGTAATGGTTCCCCTCCCGATAGAGGTACATATCCAGTTCGCCGAGAATCGGTCCGTAGGAGTATGGATCACTGATTTGGAGGCTCTCTCCCGACCAGGTAGTGACCTGCAACAAATAATCGAAAGCTTCCGTGACTCCGGATAACTGCGCCTCAAACAGACCTTCCGCCGCAATACGATTTGCCGGAAAATGACGATCTGCGCGGTTCCGATCGACAATCGTCAGCTCTTTGGCGTCCGGCCGAAACGCGCGAACGACCCAAAGTCCATCGATGTTGTGTGGCCCAAGGACGCCAAATGGGTCGTCATGTTCGGCATTCAGGAGCCGGTGAATATCGTTTTGGGCAAGCGTGGTATTCATGATAAGTCCTGGAGGAATGGTTCTGTTTTATCCCGAAAGAGCCTCTCTGCGGAGTAATCGTGCAAAAGTCGCTTTCGGCTCTTGAAAATGTCGTCGTTTCTAAACGCGTTACGAATCTTCTCTGCAATATTTTTCGGGGCGTCTCGCAGGTCAAACAATAGTGTGCCCGAAGGTGCGATTGATTTCAACGGTTCGATGTTAGAGCAAAACACCGGTAAGCGATAAGCCGCGGCTTCGAGCAGTGGCAGACCGAAGCCTTCCTGCCTGGAGGGGAAAAGAATCCCGTCGGCGACGCGGTAAAGGCTATGCAACTGTGCCTGGTCAACAAAAAAGAGCTCGTTCACCCAAGTGACCGAGCCATGAATCTGAAGATCTGCGGCCAATTGCTTCAGCCCGACAAAATGTTCGGCACTGGAAAGGTTGTGGGGATCACGAGCTCCCGAAATGAGCAAACGCACTTTAGCACCAAGGTCGCGGAGCGCTCGAACGATCTGGAGAGCGAACACGATGTTCTTTCGCTCTAGAATCCGCGCTGGATAGAAGAGGATGATCGAGGTGGCCAGGTCATCGTGCACCAGTTCGGTTACTTCTGAAGTAATCCCGCACGTCTCGGGGAAGTCCAGGCCATTCGCAATGATGGCGTCGACCTGAGAGCCCGTCAGTTTTTTAAATTCCGCTGCGCGCGCTTCGGAAATAGTCACATATTTAACGCTTGTGTGACGTTCCCGAATGAGGTCGAACGCCCGATCGGAAGGAATTTTGTAATCCGGATTTGCAGCGGCCAGATCGTGGGTCCAAGCGATGGTCTTCATTCCTTGTTCCGCGAAGCCACTGAGTACTTGAGTTGCGGCCAGATTGAACGGCATGGTGAACATGTTGTGAGCAATGACACGGTCGAATTTTCTGAAAAGTTGGGAGAAAGGAGTTTTCAGCTTTTCCAGGAGACGAAAGTACGCTTGACCAGGGCGGCCGTCGAAGGCCTCTTGTTGGGCGGTCCTTACATAAGAGTCGCGAGAATCGAGTTCAGGAACAACTACGGTTGGAATCTCTTTGGCGAAGGCGGTACCTTCGCCGCAGAATATCGCGACTTCATGACCGTGTTTTGACATCAGGTGTGCATGTTGCCGGATTACACTTTCGACGCCGCCAATGACAGGCCATGAAGTGTAGTGGATGATCGCAATTTTCACGAAGCAGTGTCCTATCCCCGAAATAGCATGTATTTTCTGGCGATCAAAATGGTCGGTTGGTGGTGGTGCGCCTACAGGCTGGAAGACGTGCTACTTTGAAGTCGCGCCGGCATCAAGCTCGCCACGTGATAGAGAAGCGGAATCTGACTTGAAACAGGAGCGATGTGTCTTAGTTTGGGTGTCTTTCGGAATCTGAGAAATGCCAGGGTAGCTCAGTGGTAGAGCAGGGGACTCATAAGCCCTTGGTCGGGAGTTCAACTCTCCCCCCTGGCAGT
>DASZGG010000392.1:0-5898 GCA_035939025.1 Chthoniobacterales bacterium
CGGTTAAATTTGTCGGCAGAGCCGAAATAGATCGCTACACCGTGCTGGACGACCCGATACTGTTCGAGAATCGAGTCAAGCACCTCGAGAGGCCTGCCTCCGTCCACCATGAAATTTTCCGAGATGATCTCAAACCAATCGACGACAGGCTTTTTCGCGAGAATGTGCCGATAATGTGGCACGCGCAGGCCTATGCCAATGCCATATTCGGTGAACCCATTAAAAACATTTGCGGGCATAATCTTTCGGAATTTTTAACCTCCTGTTCCCGGGGAGGGACGGCCTCTATTCCGTCGCAGATTGGCTCCGGACGACATAGGAGCCATCCCTCCCCAAGGTTGTTTTCGGTCGCCCGGCAGGCCGAGCGACGCGAGGTTTAACTTATATAGCGCCAGGATTCTACGATTTGGTGGCGCACCCGCCTTTACCCTTGCAGGAGTTTTTAGCCTTGCAGCCATTGTCACCGGTCTTGCAGCCCCCTTGGCCTTTACATTCGTTTTGGCCTTTGCATCCGTGCTTGGCCGCGTCGGCCATTGTCTGCACGGCGACGCCGGCTTTGGTACTCGTGGTGCTCGCGGCATATGCACGCATTGCGAATGAACCCGTCAGAAGGCCGGCGACCGCCGCGCCAGCAATCACTGCTTTGGATGGTCTAATCATCTGTTAACTCTTTCTCTTTTGTGTAGTTGGTGTTTGGTCGCCTTCGCGACAGCACTGCTGTGGGGAGAAGACGATCAAACATCAGGTCTTCTATTTGTGCGCGCGTTGGCATATCTATAGATGCAGTTGCGCCTCTATTATTCCCCAAAATCATACGATTGGAGAGCTTTTGAATCCAAGAAGCCAAGAATTCAAGGAGCCAAGAAGTGGCGGTTCAAGCGTCCCTGGTTCTTGAATTCTTGACTTCTTGATTTCTTGAATTCTCGCCTGACAGACGCTCCCCAATCAGACTCGGCCAAATAGCTTTCAGCGCATGGAGATTGACCGCACGCCGTTCGCTCTCGCTGAAAGATCGTTGGCGCGGATGATCGAACCGTCCTGCAAGCGCCTGAAACCATGAGGCGTAACGCGCCGGCGAAAAAGCGCCACAAAGATCTCCTCCGATGATCTGCGATTTTTGTCGCAGGAGGCTGATCGCCCAAACAATATCGGACAACGAAAACCGGCCGTTCTCCCAATTGGTGATTGCGTCGCTCTCCCTCAGGCTATCCAGGTCCACAGTCACATAGACCGGAAAAGTCTCCAGCGATTCGACATATTGAGCGAAAGCCGTACGCCAATCCAGCGTCGACATCGCATGAAGCCAGGACGGATAGTCGTAGCCTTCAGATCGCCAAGGCGCAACCCGGAGCCGACCCGAGTGGCATGCGGACCGATTTCCAAGTAAGCGCCACGGGAGCCGGCACTCAAAGCTACCGCAACCCCAAACCGCAACCTGTTGAACCAGGGGGTTCTCCAGTGCACGATTCACCCAAGCACCGCAGGACCAAAAAGGGGGACGGACATCCCAGTCCGGATGGTTATCGAACGACAAAATTACGAACGGTTCTTTCACTTGGCGGACAAAAACCGCTGTCAGGTGATGAAAATCCCCCGAACCAGAAAGTATGAATGGCCGCAAATACTCGCCGAATTCCCCGTAGAAACGCTCAATCGCCCGTTTAGAAGCGATGAATCGCAGCGACGGCCCGATTTCACGAGCATCAACCCGAGTGGGCGGTTCAAAGGATGGAGATTCGCCAAAATCCCAGGCCTCGTCGAACGCGAGCCAGACACTCCCGGCGGCGCCTCGGCTTGAATCCGGATTTTCTACCATAGGTCACTCGCATTCGCGAACTTGCGAATTACGGGGTCGTATCTTGTCGGCTCCAGAAGCGGCAGAACTCGCTTAAAAACCGGATTCAGCCAGGTGTAGGGCGAGCGGACATATAGATCCAATGGTTCCAGTTCCATTCGGAAATGGTACTTGGGATCGTAGTTCAAAGGGGCGCTATGATAGGTGTGAATACCGTTCTTGAGTGCCCAGGTGATGGTGTCTCGCCAGGTTACAAAATAGAGGTGATACGCAAAGGCCACAGAATAATCCAGGCCGATGTAGTTGTCGCGGAGCACGCCCTTGTGAACTATCGTCGAAGCAAACCCAATGATCCGCCCCTCTTGGCGCCAAACAAAAAATCTCGCGCGGTCATTCATCCGCTCACCAAGCTCGCAAAGATAAGACTTCGTGAGTTCTTCAAATTTGAATTCTGATCTACTCAGGGTCTGCCGATAGAGCGGATAGACCTCGTCCACGTAGGGAGCGATATCCGTGACAACTTCACATTCGATTGGCGGTCCGCTCTCTGCCTTTCGAAATTTCTTACGCAGATTTTTCCGCATCGTGTAGCTGACGCGTGTTTTCAGATAGTCCTCGAAATCCGCAAAATTCAGATCCAGTTTAGTGGCCGGCATGCTAGGCACGCGCGTAAACCCGCAGCCATGTAACCGGTCCAGATATTGGCGGTAAAATTTCGGATAATCCTTGAAAACAATCAGAACCGCTTTCAGTCGCCGCGCTACCGGAATCAAACTCTCCTTCAATGCATCAACCGTCCAATCAGGACTCCGGCTCACTTTCTCCAGAACAATGTCCCCTTCACCAGCGGAACAACCGACCATCAACATTCGCAACTTCAAAAATCCCGGACAATGCCGTCGAACTCGAGCCAGGAGATTGCGAATAAAAGCCGGAGTTCCGGTCGCCAGATCTTGACTTACGATCAGGAACGGCTGTATGGCCCGCGTTACGCCGCCGGCGTCCCTTAGCAACAGGTAGTAATGGGCAAATTGATCCTTTAGCGATTGGTGAACAATCTCGTAGTACCGGTGATCGATCGGGTAATCCTCGAAACCGGCAACCCAGGTTTCGTAGTCTTCGGGCGGAACACCGTTAGCTACCGCTGTTGATCCAAAAGAGGTTTTGACGGTGAAGTCAATAGAGGGCCGGGACGTTGACCGGAGATCTTCCAGAGATTCTGCTTGTGAACCCCGAGCGGACGAACCTGAAGGATGCATGATGTAAATGACTTGGCCCCTAGCCCGCAAGAATCACCCAAAGACCGAAGCGACCAACTCATTGCGGGCTAGAAAGCGACTCGGCCTCAGGAGTGAGTGGCCTGCTTTTTTCCGGCAGGGTCGGATCCAGGAACGCAAGTGCGTGCGGCGGCTTGATTACGCGAGTCCCTTCTCGGCGCTGCTGCTCTGCGATCTGTGAATGGAGTTGCTCCATCTTGGTCCAATGCAGCTTCGGACGGAAATGATGCTCGGCGTGGTACCCGTTGTTAAACCAGAACAAATTGTAGATTCTTTCGTACGAACTCACACCCCAGGCAATGGGTTTGTCCGGATTACCGCCGTAATGCAGATAGTAACCGTTCAAGTATGAAAGACAGTGTCCTAGATAGTAGAACGGCAAAAAGAACAGGATGAACTTCCAATTCAGGATACCCAGAAGAACGAAGAAACTGATAAATGCAACGATCTCAAAGACACCCCAATACGCGTCCGCCGGGTTCTTGCGTTTGATTTCCGCATAGATCGCTTTCGGGTCGTCGCGCATGTAGCTGAGAAAGACGTAACTCCAGACATTTTCCGCCTCGCCATCGTGGCCGTGTCGATAGATCGACAACCAGTCGACTGTATCCCCCTCTTCATCCTGCCTATCGCTGTTACCCATGTGATGCCGGTGATGCACGTACTTGTAAAAGGTTTGGGAGAATCCCAATGTCAGCGACTCGATTACCGCGAAAATCCGATTCAGCGGCCGCCACTTAAAATACGGGTTGTGTAAGAAGTTATGAGAAATGCCATTGATATTCCAAGAGATGCTGACTGAGTAGATCATCCCCATGCAAATCAATGCCCACCACGGAGCAACCGGAAAGAGCGTGAAAAAGGCCAGGATGTACGCGAAATGCAAAAATCCGCAAACGGCGGGCACGGCGTCCCACTTAGAATAAGCCAAAACCTTCATACGCAGAACTGATAAAGTACTTCAGCGGAATTCGCCACACGAAGTTTTCGAGAGGCAGGAGTACAGGAGTCAGGAGTTCAGGAGTTGCAGAATAGATGGCTGGATCGTGGCTGTTCGCATGATTGGGGCGCCGCACTTGGCACTCCGTAAAAGATTCTGCGGCGTTCACGATCCATTCAGCCCACGCCATTATTCATACTGGAGTGCAGGCCTTTCCCTCCTGCAACTCCTGAACTCCTGTAAGTCCTGACTCCTGCCTCTCGAACTCCTGCCTCAAGCTCGGATATCTTTACCCTTTGTCTCGGGCAGAAACAGCATACCGATGACAAAGGTAATGAGAGCGACGATTATCGGATACCAGAGACCGGCATAGATGTTCCCTGTTGCCACGCTCACACTCGCCGCGATGAATGGCAGCAACCCTCCGAATATGCCATTGCCAACGTGGTATGGAAATGACATCGATGTGTAACGAATCCGGGTCGGGAAGAGCTCTACCAAAAGGGCAGCGATAGGGCCATAAACCATCGTGACGTAAAGGACCAGGATGGCGAGTACAAGGATCGCTCCTGGGTAGTTTATTTTCTTTGGATCAGCAGTCTTTGGATAGCCGGCAGACGCAAGAACATCGGCCAATGCCTTTGGATCATAGCCTTGTAGTTGCTTCTCACCGACCGAGACGGTGAAGCCTCCACCTCCTGCAGCGGGCTTAACCGCAAACGAATAGCCTCGCGTATTCAGGTCCAGCTTGGCCTTCTCCAGGTCGGGACCATTGTCAGCCGAAATAACGATCGGAGCGCTCTTTAAAGCCGCAGCCAGGGCCGGGTTCACAAAATTGGTCAGCTGATGAAAGAGCGGAAAATAAGTTAAAACCGCCAACAGACATCCGGCCATGATGATGCCCTTGCGACCGACCCGGTCCGAAAGCCATCCGAAGAAGATGAAGAACGGGGTGCCGATCACCAGTGAAGTCGCGATCAGCGTATACGCCGTCGTAAAGTCTTTGAGACTCAGGGCGTTCTGAAGAAAGAACAAAGCGTGGAACTGTCCCGTATACCAGACGACCCCCTGGCCGGCGGTCGCGCCGAATAGAGCCAGCCAGACATATTTCGCGTTCGGCATCTTGAGAAAACTGTCGCGTAAAGGAGCCGTCGATCCTTTTCCCTGCGATTTCATCTCCGCGAAGATGGGCGACTCTTGAAGTTTCAGTCGGATGTAAATAGAAACCACAAGGAGAATCACTGACAGCAGGAATGGGATTCGCCAACCCCAGGTCTTAAAGGCGTCGACGGACATCGAAAGCCGCAAAGTCAAAATCACAGCTAGCGCGAGGAACAGACCTAAAGTAGCCGTCGTCTGAATCCAACTCGTGTAAAAACCGCGTTTACCCTGTGGGGCATGCTCGGCTACATAGGTAGCAGCACCCCCGTACTCACCGCCCAGCGCCAGGCCTTGCGCAACGCGCAAAAGAAATAGAATAATCGGCGCCGCCCACCCGATCGTAGCAAAGGTTGGCAAAACTCCCACCAGCGCGGTCGAGAAACCCATCACTGTGATCGTAATCAAAAAAGTATATTTTCTCCCAACCAAGTCTCCTATTCGCCCAAATACGAGCGCTCCAAACGGTCGGACAACGAAACCCACGCCGAACGTGAGGAGGCTGGTCAGCAATGCCGTTACCGGATTGCCTGGTGGAAAAAACAGACCGGCGAAGAAGGCAGCCAAGGTGCCGTAGATATAGAAATCATACCATTCGAAAACGGTACCCAGGGATGAGGCGAAAATAACCTGACGATGTTGAGCGCGGAGCTCCCCACCGGTCAGAGTCGAAGCGAGGGATACTGGTGTAGACATACAGTTCTGGGAAGGAGGAGGATAATGCTTGC
>DASZGG010000393.1:0-9865 GCA_035939025.1 Chthoniobacterales bacterium
GTGAGCGATTGCCTCAGAGGTCTTAAGAACCACATTCCCGATGAAGCCGTCGCAAACAACCACTTCCGCAGGATTCTCGAACAGATCGTGTCCTTCAATGTTACCGCGAAAATTGAGTCCGCTCGCTTTCAAGAGTTTGAAGGCTTCTTTCGTCACGTCGTTGCCCTTGATGTCCTCCTCGCCTATCGACATGAGTGCGACCGAAGGGGTCTTATAGCCGAGCACGTGCTGCGAAAACACGGAGCCCATGATCGCGAATTGAACCAGGTTCTCCGGAGTTGAATCCGGGTTAGCTCCGCCATCGATCAAAACGAAAACTTTGCTCTCTGTCGGCAGGAGGCAGACGATAGCGGGCCGTTCGATGCCTTTAAGGGTCCGGAGTTTGAGGACAGCGGCTGCTACGGCTGCACCTGTGTGTCCAGCGGAAACCACTGCATGAGCCGATCCATTTTTGACAAGATCCACGGCCCGGCAAATCGATGCATCTTTTTTGTGGCGCACCGCCTTAGCAGCGGACTCCTTCATTGAGACAACTTCGGAGGCGTGAAAAATCTCAACGCGGGAGTCTTTGCAGTCGAGGCGCTTCAGCTCGCTTCCAATCACGACAGCATCGCCAACCAGAAACAGCTTTTCCAAAAACGGGTACTCTTTGAGTGCGAGGACAGCTCCCTCGATGGTGTTTTTCGGAGCGTAATCACCACCCATCGCGTCTAAAGCAATCCTCATAAAGCATCTTCCCCGGCGTCCCGCCAAAGATTTTCGTAGGATGGCTGCTTAACGCAAGAAGGGTGCTCGATCAACAGGAAATCCTTCTTTAGAATCGCCGGCTGGTGCTCTGAAAAACTAAGCGACCTCAACCGTCAGAACCTGACGGCCGCGGTAATAACCACAGGATGGACAGGCAGTATGACCGCGCACCTTACTGCTGCACTGTGGGCAGTTGGTCAATTGGGGCGCGTGCCAGCGGTTGGCGGCTTTACGCGTTCGCAAACGCATTTTGGATGTTCTTCTTTTCGGTACTCCCATTCTTACTCACTTCCTTCGGTTCAAATTCAAATGGTCGAGTGCATCCCAGGCATTCGGCGCTTTTGAATCCTTTTCAACTTTCAGGTATTTCAGCCGCGGCCCGACACACACCGTCTTCCGGTCCCAATCGCAATGCGGATGAACTGGAAGAGCGAGCAGAATATCCTCTCGAATCCACGGCGTCAAGTCGACCAATTCCGGTCCAGCCAACTCGACTTGAGCGGAAAAGTTGGGTACCCGGACTGGATAGACGAACCGTTTAAGACAACTGACACATTCCAATTCGACATCGATGCCGAGCTTTCCTGTAACGAACAGACTCGACCCTGATACTCCAATATCGACCGAGTATTCCACGGTTCCCAAGGTCTGAATCCGATCGTCCTCGAGCTCCAGAATGTCGCTTTTTTCTTTGCCTTTGAGGTGAGTCCCTTCCGCAGGAATCTGCTTCAGATGTACTTTCATGATTGTTACCTCCGCCCCTGATTTCTTTACTTTGAGCGCCGGCGACAACGGACCCACGGGAGCCGGCCCCTACCGAACTCGACCGGGCTCCATCGATCGGTAGGGACGAACTGCCGCTCATCCGCCACGCGCGCTAGCCAGGAAACTTCTTTGCCAGCGCCTGCACAACGCAGTCTGGCACAAACGATTGCACGTTGCCACCCAATCGCGCGATTTCTTTCACGATCCGGGAGCTGATATAGGTGTATTCTTCCTTTGGCATCATGAATATGGTTTCCAGCGTTGGCTCCATCTTTCGATTCATTAATGCCATTTGAAACTCGAACTCGAAATCGGAGATGGCTCGAAGACCGCGAACGATCGCATCGGCCTTTTCCTGCTTGGCAAATTTTACAAGAAGCCCTCCTAGTCTGACAACACGGACCCTCGAATTGGGAGCGCACGTTTGCCGGAGCAGTTCGATTCTCTCATCGATGGAAAAGAGAGTCGACTTGCTCTTTTGATCATTGAACGCCACCGCGACGATCAACTCGTCGAATAAGGTGCAGGCTCGCTGAATGACGTCCAGATGCCCGTTGGTCACTGGATCAAAGCTCCCTGGATAGATTGCGAGGCGCATGGCGGGCAGAAGAGTTTTGCGTTTTGGGTTTTGAGTTTTGGGTTTTGCGTTGCCGCTGCCCACCGTGATGTCTCGCCGAAGATCCACTCAAAACCCAAAACTCAAAACGCAAAACTCAAAACGCAAAACTCAAAAACGGTTCCCCCCTACTCCCATTCGATAGTACTCGGTGGCTTACTGGATATATCGTAGCAGACTCTGTTGATGCCTTTTACCTCGTTGATGATTCGCGTGGAGATACGGGCCAGGATTTCGTAGGGAATCCTGACCCAGTCGGCCGTCATCCCGTCCTGGCTCTCCACGATACGCAGAGCAACACTGTTTTCGTAAGTTCGCTGGTCACCCATCACGCCGACGGATCGGACCGGCAGCAGAACGGCGAATGACTGCCATACTTTGTAATACCAATCGGTAACCTTCATTTCATTCACCACGATTTCGTCTGCCTGGCGAAGGATCTCGAGGCGTTCTTCGGTGATTTCGCCAAGTATCCGTACGGCAAGTCCTGGCCCGGGGAATGGCTGGCGGAAGACGATTTCACGGGGTAACTCAAGCTCGAGCCCAACCTGTCGAACCTCATCTTTAAAGAGTTGTCTGAGAGGCTCAAGAAGTTCGAAATCCATTGCTTCCGGTAAGCCGCCCACATTGTGATGACTCTTGATAAGGGCCGCTGGATTTCCGGAAATCGAAATGCTTTCAATCACGTCGGGATACAAAGTTCCTTGAGCAAGAAACCGGTAGTGGCCGTCCCGGGAATCCACGGTTTTCAGTTCTTTTGTCGCTTCTTCGAAAACGCGAATAAATTCGCCCCCGATCAGCTTTCGTTTCTTCTCGGGATCCGTGACCCCTTGGAGAAGGGTAAGGAAGCGCTGCGAAGCGTCGACGTACTTGAGCCGGATGTCGAAATTGCCTCGAAACATTTTCTGAACCGTTTCGGGCTCGCGCGACCGGAGCAGGCCGTTATTTACGAAAATGCAGGTTAGCTTAGGGCCGATTGCGCGATGAATCAGGGCAGCAGCAACGGAAGAGTCGACGCCTCCAGACAGGCCAAGCACGACTTTGTCGTCGCCGACCTTATTGCGAATATCACGGCAGGTTTGCTCGATGAATGAACCCATCGTCCAATCGGGCAAACAGCCGCACGCCCGGTAGAGAAAATTTTCAAGAATATCTTTGCCCAAGGGCGTGTGGGCGACTTCCGGATGAAACTGGAGTCCGAACAAAGATTTTTCAAGATTCTGGATCGCAGCATAGGACGAATTTTCGGTGGACGCGACTGCCTCAAAATCTGGGGGGATTTGAGTGATTTTGTCTCCATGGCTGTTCCAGACTTGCAGCTTGGACGGCAATCCCTCGAATAGAGGACTCTCTTTCACTACACTTAATGTTCCCGGACCATATTCGCGACTGTCGGAGAATTCCACGGATCCGCCGAGGTGTGAGGCCATGAGCTGAATCCCGTAACAGATGCCCAGGACCGGAAGTCCCATTCGGAATATTCCTGGGTCGATTTGCGGCGCGTCTTTCCCGAAGACGCTTGCCGGACCGCCTGAAAGGATGATCCCACGCGCTCCGGTGGCGCGAACTTGCTCCGGCCCGAAGTGGAAAGGCAAAATTTCGGAGTACACCCGGCTCTCTCGAACGCGCCGGGCGATCACCTGCGTGTACTGCGAGCCGAAATCGAGAATGACGACTTTCGAACCATGAAAAGCTGCGTCGCTACTCATTGGAAGAAGGCGGGACTATCGCACAAACCAGGGAAGTGACAAGGGGAGGTGAGTGAGGGGTGAGAAGTGAGAGGTGAGAGGGGAGTCCATTGTCGGCGCGGCATTCCCGGATATATTCAGTTCCCTGGTGCGCGAGAGAAGTCGATCCAAAATCATCCCTGCATCTCTCCTCCTGGAAGCCTATTGCACGGGGATATTTCCGATGGCGATGGAGAACGGAGATATCGCCTGGTTTTCACCTGATCCGCGGGGAATCATTCCGCTCGATGCATTTCATATTCCGCACGGATTGAAACGAAGCCTGAAAAAAGAGAAGTTCCAGATCCGGTTGAACACGGCCTTCGAGGATGTAATACGAGCATGTGGTGAACGCGCAGAGACCTGGATCAGCGAGGAGATAATCGAGAGCTACATCAATTTGTATAGGCTCGGCTTCGCTCATTCGGTGGAAGCCTGGCTGGAGAATGAGTTAGCAGGCGGTCTTTATGGGGTCAGTGTTTACGGAGCGTTTTTCGGCGAGTCGATGTTTCACAAAGTGCCGAATGCCTCGAAGGTTGCTCTGGTCGGGCTCGTGAATCGCCTGAATGAGAGAGGATTTCGGTTGCTGGATACACAATATGTTACCGGTCATCTTACGATGTTCGGGGCGGTGGAGATATCGCGGCCGAAGTATATCCGTCTGTTGAAACAGGCCCTTGCGTTGGATTGTAAATTTATTTGAATGTTCGCATGCCCATTATCTCGATTCACGACCTCCGCGTTGTGCGAGGTAAAACAGAAATTCTGAAAGGTATTCAATGGGAGGTTGATGCGAGAGAGAACTGGGTCATTCTCGGAGCAAACGGGTCGGGTAAGACGACTTTGCTCAATTGCGTGACCGGTTATGTTACGCCCTCTGCTGGAACAATTCATGTGCTGGGGAAGCAGTACGGAAAAGCGGATTGGCGCGAACTACGGAAGGAAGTGGGTCTCGTAAGCTCCAGTATTCGCCACTGGATCGAAGATCACCAGACAGCGCTCGAAGTGGTTGCGAGTGGGCGCAATGCAGAAATAAACCTCTGGCGCTCGCCTGGGGCACGGGTGCTCCAGGAAGCGCGCAAAAACTTGCGTCAGGTAGAGTGTGCCAATCTCGGCGATCGGAATTGGGCTTTTCTCTCGCAAGGAGAACGACAACGGGTGTTGATCGGGCGAGCATTGATGGCCAAATATCGAATATTGATTCTCGACGAACCGTGTGCTGGCTTGGACCCGGTGGCGCGCGAACGGTTTTTACAGTTTTTGGACCGTCTTGCCGCGACGGAAAAAACACCTAACCTGGTGTTCGTGACGCATCATGTGGAGGAGATTCTGCCCTGTTTCGACAAGGCGTTGGTGCTCCGAGAAGGCGAGATTCTCTCGCAGGGAGCGATTGGAAAGGTGATTACCTCAACGAACATGAGTCAGGCGTTTGGGGCAAAGATTGCAGTGCGAAAGGGGCAGGGTCGGTTTCAGCTGCAGTTTGGCTAGTGGCTGGTGGCTGGTGACTGGTCAACTTCGGACTAGCCACTGGCCACTGGCCACTAGCCACTCCTCCCGCCCTTGGCACAAAAAAGGCTAATCTACGCGTACGGTTATTCGGTTTCTGCGGGGCGCATCTAGAGCGCCGTAGCTCGCACAAGTTGTTTTGACAACCCGAGCGCCGGTCGGATGGTTGGGTCTAGCTTGGCGCGCCGGACAAAACGCAATGCCGATGACGCAAAAAGCACGACGAAAGCAGCGCTCGAAAGCCACCAGTTAACCACGATGTCTAGGATCTACCCTCTGATCTTTCTTTTCTCACTTGCGATTGCGGGTTGCGGTGAGAAGCAAATTACGAACGCGCCACCGGCGGCGAAGAATGTCCTGGTGACAAAGGTGCGGGCTATGGATGTACCCGTTCAGCTACACGAATTTGGGCGACTCTCCTCTCCCGAGTCGGTGAATGTGCAACCGCAAGTGAATGGAAGAATTATGGAAGTCCATTTCGTCGAAGGACAGGAAGTGAAGAAGGGTGATTTGCTCTTTGTCATCGACCCGCGTCCTTTCCAGGCTGACCTGGAGCAGTCGCAGGGGCAGTTGAAATCCGATCAGGCGCAGTTGGCTTTAGATCAAAGAAATCTCCAACGCGACGAACAAATGCAACACGTCGTTTCGGAGCAAGCAAAAGACATAGATCGTACCCAAGTTGATAACCTTCAAGGCGCTGTCGCTAAAGATCAGGCGTCCATCGATCTCGCGAAACTGAACCTTGAATATTGCTACATTCGCTCCCCGACTGACGGACGTACCGGTCGACGACTCGTTGATCCGGGAAACTATGTCGCTACCGGAGGAGCGACCTTGGTAAACATCCAGCTGCAGGATCCGGTTTATGTCGATTTCACGATTTCGGAGAACGACCTTGCGCAACTCCGCGAAAACATGGGGCAAGGGCGTACGCTGAATGTCGATCTCGCGACGCCATCCAGGCCCGACATTGTCAAGACGGGTAAGCTCAGTTTTCTAGACAATAGCGTCTCGACACAGTCAGGAACAGCTCTGCTCCGAGCAACAATTCCCAACCAGGACCGTTACCTATGGCCGGGCCAGTACGTGAATGTGACACTGACGCTCCAGATCTTGAAAGACGCCTTGGTTGTTCCCAGCCAAACGGTGCAACTGGGTGGAAAGGGTACCTACTTATTCGCGGTGAAACCGGAAGATACCGTTGAACAACGTCTGGTGACGCAGGGTGTGAGATACCAGGACCTGGTCGTCGTTTCTCAGGGAGTCAAACCGGGCGAAACTGTGGTCGTCGAGGGTCAACTCGCACTCGGAAACGGTATGAAGGTGAGCCCTAAAGAATATCCGTCCGCCACTCCGGCGCCGCCACCTGCTCACGGCGTTCTGACCGAGAGAGATTCGCAAAAGGATTCGACGTCGAGTGATAAGCAAGAGAGTTCGGCAGTCAAGTCAATGCCAGCGCTATGAACTTTTCCGAGCTTTTTATTCGGCGTCCGATTATGACGCTTCTGCTGACCATCAGCATTACCGCCTTCGGGATTCAGGTCTTCAGGCAGTTGCCTGTAAACGACCTGCCTGCAGTCGATTACCCCGTGATTCAGGTCAGCGTGACCTATCCAGGGGCGAGCCCGGAAACGATGGCAAACACCTGCGCGACGCCGCTCGAAAAGCAATTCCTCCAGATTCCGGGCTTAGAGATAGCAACATCGACCAATCAAACCGGTCAATCGACCTTGGTTTTGCAATTTTCTTTGGATAAGAGTCTGGGCGATGCGGCAACTGACGTCCAAGCCGCGATTTCACGGGCGCAGGGCTTCTTGCCGACCGATCTGCCCCAACCGCCCTCCTTTCAGAAGACGAATCCGAACGATCAGCCGATTTTTTACATCGCATTGGTGAGCGATACGATGACGGAAGGAGATCTTTACGATTACGGAAACACCCAGCTAGGTCAGCAGATCGCGATAATTAATGGGGTGAGTCAGGTCCAGGTCTACGGTGCCCGGTCAGCCATCCGGATCAAGGTCCAAGTGAATCAACTCGCCTCGCTTGGTCTGACAATGACGGACGTGACCAACGCGGTTGGGCAAAGCACTGCCTACCTGGGCGCCGGTCAGTTAGACGGGAAGAATCGCACTTATCTTCTTTTTCCGAACGGCCAGTTATCGAGTACTCAGCAGTACGAAAATGTCATCATCGCCCGGCCAAACGGGCAGCCGGTTTATTTGAAGGATGTAGCGACAGTGCTGAAGACCGTGGAAGACGAACGGATCAACAGAAATTTCTGGGCACGTGACTACGGTGAGGCGTCGGCGGAAGTGGTGTTGGCGGTAAGTCGCCAGGCGGGCGCAAATGCCGTCGAGGTCGCGCAAAAAGTCAAAGACCTGCTTCCTGCGTTTAGACAACAATTACCGGGTTCCGTCCAACTGATCCCGCTATACGACCGCTCCAAGACAATTATCGCCAACGCTGATGACGTCGAACACACCTTGTTTATCGCGTTTGCGTTGGTCGTCATAGTCATCTTTGCCTTCCTCGGCCGAGCGGCTGACACCTTTATTCCTGTGGTGGCGCTGCCTCTCTCCATGCTCGTCACATTCCTAGTGATGGGGGCTCTGAACTTTAGCTTAAATAACTTAACCTTGATGGCGTTGACGTTGGCCATCGGATTCCTCGTCGATGACGCTATCGTCTTTCTCGAGAACACGGTCCGTCTGATGGAATCTGGTCAGAAGCCAATGGAAGCGGCGATTAACAGCGCGCGGCAAATCACTTTCACGATTATTGCCATGACCGTCTCGCTGGCGGTAGTGTTTCTGCCGTTGGTGATGGTCACCGGCATTATCGGGCGCATTTTCCGGGAATTCTCGGTGACCATCATCGTTTCGATCTTTGCCTCCGGGATTGTCTCGATCACGCTGACTCCGATGATGTGCTCGCGGATTCTCGGCCCGCGAGGCGAAAGCGACCGGACTTGGATGGAGCGGACCGTCGGGAATTTCTTCAAGAGGGTTACCACCGGTTATGGTCGAAGTCTTTATTTCTTCCTCCATCACCGTTGGATTTCCGCTGTGGCTTGGGTCGGGTGCTTTGCCCTCACCGTTTGGGTATTTGGGCTACTGCCAAAGACCTTTATCCCGTCGGGTGATAGCGGATTTATCCGCGGCGTGATCCTGTGTCAGGAGGGAATTTCGCCCGACCGGATTAAAGCGCTGCAAAAGGAGGTCGACGCGATCCTGCGAAAAAATCCAGCCGTCAATGAAACGTTTACTCTTGCCGGCTTCTCGCAGGGATTGCCGTCCAACCAGATGCTTGCTCTCGCTTTCCTGAAAGATGTAAGCCAGCGGCCGCCAATCACGCAGGTCGTTGCTCAGCTCACGCAACAACTTTCGCAAATCCCAGGCATTATCCCTTTGATGCGACCTGATCCAGTTTTGCAGATCAGCACCGGCGCGACGAAAAACAACCAGGGGCAATACGCCTTTGCGATCTCCGGGGTCGATAGTAATCAGGTTTATAAGAGCGCCGAGCAAATGATCGCCAAGTGTCGACAATTTCCCGGGTTCGCAGCCGTTTCTTCGGATTATTTTGCGAATACTCCCGTGCTCAATGTCGGTCTGAATGAGCTGCAGCTGCAGTCATACGGACTGACAAACGTTAACGTGGAGCAGCTTCTGAGAAACGCCTATTCCCAGAATTACACCTATCTCATCAAGACCCCGATCGATCAGTACAAAGTGATTGTGGAAGCGGAGGATAAACAGCGCAGCGAGCCTACGGACGTCAACCGCCTCTATTTCAAGCCTTCGGGCGCACAGAACATCATCCCGAATCAGACCGTGACGGATCCGCAGGCTTCGATCGGGAGATTGTCGGTGAACCATATTAACCAATTCCCGGCGGTAACGCTGTACTTCAACTTGAAACCGGGAGTGGCGACCGGGGATGCGACCCAATTCATCCAGCGGACCGCGGCGGAAGTCCTGCCGCCAACGATTCGCGGCCAACTCCAGGGTGAAGCGCAGACGTTCGCTCAGACCTTTTCGCAGCTAGGTGTTTTGTTGTTCGTCGCTGTCTTCATCATGTACGTCATTCTCGGGATCCTGTACGAGAGTTGGTTCCATCCGATCACAGTTCTATCCTCATTACCGGTCGCTGCGGTCGGAGGGTTGTTGACTTTGCTGCTTTTCCATTCCGAGCTCTCCCTTTACTCCTACATCGGCATGTTTATGCTGATTGGAATCGTGAAGAAAAACGGGATCATGATGGTCGATTTCGCGGTCGAGCAGCGCAGAGCTGGAAAGACGCCGGTCGAAGCGGTGCATGAGGCGAGCATTGAGCGCTTCCGGCCAATCATTATGACAACGCTCGCCGCCCTGATGGGTGCGATTCCTATAGCACTTGGTTTCGGGGCGGATGGAGCTTCGCGTCGGCCGCTTGGTCTGATCCTGGTTGGCGGTCTGATCGTTTCCCAATTGATCACTTTGTATGTGACGCCGGCGCTTTA
>DASZGG010000394.1:0-7760 GCA_035939025.1 Chthoniobacterales bacterium
CGCCGAAGAAACCTACGGTGTTCCAACGTTTGAGAACTACGCTGATCTATTGGCCCTCCCGGAGATAGACGCTGTTTCAATCGTTGTTCCGGATCATTTGCACCGCAACGTGTGCCTGGCGGCAGCAAACGCCAAAAAACATATTCTGGTCGAAAAACCACTCGCGATCCGCTCTTCGGACGCGCAGGCAATCGTAGAAGCTTGCGAAAAGAACAGCATCCGCCTGATGGTAGATTTCGCTAACCGGTGGAATCCGCCATACGTCATTGCACGAAGCAAAATCATTGCAGGCGAACTGGGTGAAATTCTCTACGCTAATATGCGGCTGGATGACACCTTATTTGTCCCTACAGAGATGTTGTCATGGGCGAGATCGTCCTCAGTCGCATGGTTCCTCGGCTCTCATACCGCGGATCTATTAGGATGGCTCTTGGATCAGGAGATCACCTCGGTCTCTTCCATCGCGAGCAAGGGTTCTCTCGTCGCGCGGGGAATTGATACGGAAGATTTCTTCATGACACGTCTGGCATTTTCCGGCGGCGCCGTCGCGAACATGCAAAACAGCTGGGTTCTGCCACGAGGAAACGCAACATTGTTTGAATTTGTGAGCGAAGTCGTAGGCACAAACGGACGCATCCAGATCGAGACATCTCAACCGAATCTAATTAAGGTGATCAATCAAAACAGCGTGTCGCATCCAGACAGCATGATGTTCTATGAGGACGACGGCCTTCAGCAAGGTTTTGGTTATAAACCAATGCAACATTTTGTCGATAGCCTCATGGACGATCGGGATTTTCGGGTCACTGTCGCGGATGCATTGAGAAATGTTCTCGTTCTCGAAGCGATACACGACTCAGCAGCACAGAACGGCAAATTAATACCAATCTAGCCCGCAAAAATCACAGGCTGGGAGAAACGACGAGCTCATTGCGGGCTAGTGTCCTCGCGGCTCCACCGGCATGAAAGCCCCGGCCACTACACAGCCTTTGCAGATTAGTCGCCGGTCGCTGATCATCTTTTCCCCGGTGCAATCGAGGTAGGTAAACTTTCCCTCTTCAATCGCCAGGATGGTCGCGTCTCCCAATCCGCCGGTTTGCAAAACGCCAAACTCTGGCCGGCGCACGCCGCGCGCCGGTCTGAGCGTCGCCCGTTCAACGAGGTCGCCGAGCGGCATGCCCATGGCGAGGAACTTGGACAAGGTCACCAGAAGGTCGTAGGCGGGTCCGTCGATACACAGTGTATGCACGTCGCTACTGATGACATCGGGGAAAAAACCCTGGTCCATCATTTCTCTGGCAGTAGCGAAGCACAACGAACCCATTCCGTGCCCGATATCGAAGATCACTCCCCGTTCCCGGGCCAGCAACGCCTCTTGGCGGATGCGACCGCCGACCAAAGGGGCGTTGGGGAACGGTCTGAAACAATGCGTAAGAATGTCACCCGAACGAAGGCGATTTAGGATTTCCCGAAGGTTCGGGGGCGGCAGATCGATATGGGTCATAACGGGTAGACCCAATTCGTCGGCTGCCTCGATTGCCATCTCGAGTGGAGCCATCCCACTTGTTCCCCCGGCAAGCCGCCCTACCCTGACCTTAATACCCACAATGGTGGCCGGATTTTCCTTCGCGACACGGACTGCTTCTCCAACGTCAAGAAGCCGGATGTCCGCACATTCACCCACCATCACGGACCGGGAAAAGCCAAAAATGCCGGCAAAGGAGATGTTGAGGAAGGCCAGAATACGAGGTGTTGACGGTTCGATGACGTGACGTAGAAAACCCTCATAATTTCCGGGACCGGCGCTGCCCGCATCGATGAAAGTGGTTGTGCCGCTGACCCGAGCGACCTTATTGGCATCGACCCCGAGCGAGGTTCCACCCCAATAAACGTGAGTATGAAGATCGATAAGTCCCGGAACAACAAAGCAACCGTCAACCTGACGCTCCTCGGCAGCCTGCGCGCCGTCGACCTCTTCGCCGATACCAGAAATACGGCCACGCGAGAAGGCTACGTCGGCCAGACAATTGATGTTCCGGCCGGGATCGAGGAGGCAACCACCGCGAAGAATGAGATCGTGCATCTTGTTAGCCTTGTTTCGATCTGTTTCGACTTTCTGATCCGGCATTCATTCGATGAAATCGGCGCAAACTGTCTCAATAAAAAATTGCATTTGCCGTTGGAGGTCAATAATTATGGCTCGGTAACCCGAGCCGGCCGATTGGCTAGATCACCGGTCGGATGAACTATTAAACACCTAGACGCAACATGTCGGTTCGCCCATTCGGCCAGCTTCCGGATGGAACAGCAATTTCGGAAATCCGCTTGACTACGGCAGCGGGTGCGAGCGCATCGATCATTACTCTTGGTGCTACCGTACGCGACCTGGTGGTACCGCTGCCCAACGGCGAAACGCGCCGGGTTGTCCTTGGTTTTCCGACATTGGACGGCTATCTGGCGGATACCTCCTATCTCGGCGCGACGGCCGGACGGTATGCCAGTCGCATCGGCCGCGGGCGTTTTCGGATCGACGATATCCTCTATCAACTGACACTTAATGAGGGCAACCAGACCCATTTACATGGCGGTACACAAGGTTTTTCACACCGACCCTGGCAAATCCTTTCCGAGGATGGCGACTCGGTAACCCTTTCTCTCATCTCTCCTGACGGGGATCAGGGTTATCCCGGCACCGTGGAGGCGCATTGTACGTACCGCATGGTAGAACCCGCCACCTTGCGGATTATGATGACAGCTATAACCGACGCCCCGACGATCGTAAATTTAGCTCATCACTCCTACTTCTCCCTCAATCCGGGACAGAACATCCGCAGCCATCTGTTGCGTGTGAATGCCAATTATTACACGCCCGTTGATACCCAGCTGATCCCGACGGGCGAGATTCACGCTGTCGCCGGCACTCCCTACGACTTTCGCCATCTCCGCCCGATCAGCGATCAGACAGGCGACCCGGATTTTTCTTACGACCTCCATTTCGTTTTGGATCGAGATGGACTTGCCTGGGCAGCTACGGTTCACTCGCCAGATAGTCGTTTACAGATGGAACTGTACACCACCGAGCCTTGCCTGGTGTTTTATGATGGCGTCAATCTCAAGTCGTTTTTCCCCGGCCTCGATGGCCGGCCTTATTCAAGACATGATGGGCTTTGCCTGGAACCGCAACGGTTTCCGGACAGCCCAAACCACCCACGGTTCGCCTCAGCGGTGTTGCGACCAGGAGAAACGTACCGCCAGGTTACGGAGTATCGATTTCTGGTAGCTTAGCCAGTTAATTTAACCTAAATTCCGAATTTGAGGAGTCGTCCTCGTGTTCGTCGTCGTCCTCGTCCTCGAGAATCCCGATCGTTTCGCAATCAGACTAACTGAACAAATTAGTTCCATCGGTCTCTTTGCGGTCACGGAATCCCAATGCACCGAGGACGAGCACGACGACGAGGACGATTCCAAATTTCCGAATTTGGGTTTAATCAAAGAAATGGAACACCCCTATGCACGTCAACGAACTAAGTAGTCCTGTTCCAGTTGTAGATTATGACATCGCCTCTCGGAATATTCACCGTCTACAACAATATTGCGATACACATCAGTTCAGGCTTCGACCTCATATCAAAACCCATAAGCTACCGTTTTTTGCCCACGAGCAGTGTAAAGCCGGAGCGATCGGAATCACGGTTCAAAAGATCGGTGAGGCGGAAGTCATGGCTCAAACCGGCCTCGCGGACATTTTAATTACGTACAACATCATCGGCCGAGAGAAAGCGGAACGTCTGGCAAACCTGACAAACTTTGCCCGGATTAGTGTGGCAATTGACAACGAAAGAGCACTGGAATCGCTGGCATGGGCAGCACACCGAGCCAGTACTCCAATCGGCGTTTTGATCGAGTTCGAATCAGGAGGAAACCGGCAGGGAGTGCAAACGCCGGAACAGGCGGTCGCTTTGGCAAGAGCGATCCTGGGCCATTCCGGGTTGGAATTCAAAGGGCTTATGACCTATCCGACCACGACGAAAACAGCGGAGTTTTTGAGGGAGAGCCTGCCGCTGTTTCGAAAGTCGAAGATTGAAGTCCCTGTAGTTTCCGGAGGTGGAACAACTGGCGCGTATCAAACACATGAACTTGCTCCTGTCACCGAACTCCGGGTCGGGACTTATATTTACAACGACCGGATGATGATGGCCGCCCAGGCAGCCACTCTCGAAGACTGCGCGCTGGCGGTACTCACTACGGTAGTGAGTCGCCCAACGATCGATCGGGCGGTCATTGACGCCGGCAGCAAAACGCTTTCCAGTGATCTGCTCGCGCCGGGGCAGGGAGCCGGCTATGGACTACTTCCGGATTATCCAGACGCCATCATTGCACGGCTCAACGAAGAACACGGCATCGTGGACCTTGAACGCTGCGTCCGAAAACCTGAAGTTGGCGAACGCGTACGAATTATTCCTAATCATGTTTGTGTGGTTACAAATCTTCATGACCAGATTTACCTCCATCGAAATGGCGATGTACTTGCCCAACTGCCAGTCTACCTGCGTGGCAAAACAATCTAAACTCCTTCTTAGGTAACCAACTTGATATGCCACCCTCTCAGCAGTTCTACCGTGCGATTTACGCTTATCCCTGGGACGTGGTGCAAGAGGAACCTGCACGCTTTGGCGAGATTGTTTCTGCGCAAGGAATCTCGGCGGTCACGCTCGCGCTTAGTTATCACGCGGGAAAATTCATATCTCCGCGAAGCACGCGGGGGCGAGTCTATTTCCCGGAAGACGGTGCGGTTTATTTTAATCCGACTCTCTCTCGCTACGGTAAAATCAAACCCTATCCGCATCCCGAACCGGAAATTCGCGAAGTCGCAACTCGTCTCGCTGAAACAAGCAGTCTGGAAGTAAATGCTTGGGTGGTGCTCTTCCACAACACTCGACTTGGCATCAGCTATCCGGATATGACGGTTCGAAATGCCTGGGGTGACCGTTATGTTTACAACCTTTGCCCGATCAACCCTCAAGTCGCGGATTTTGGCGCAGAGTTGGTGCGAGATATTGCGACAACGCTGTCGCTGAAAAGTATCGTGGTGGAAACACCAGGATTCTTGCCCTACCCGCACGGCTATCATCACGAGTTTGCGCAAGTGCAAAGTCAACGTTGGATTGAGATGCTGTTAGGTCTTTGCTTTTGTGATCATTGTTTGCACGAGTCACATCGCGACACCGGAATCGATAGTCAGGGCTTGCGGTTGCGAGCGGCAAGGATAGTCGATGATTATCTGGAATCGCCATGTGAAGTTCCACCGGATATGTCATACGCCTGGATTAGTGCAGATATCCTGCGGGATGAAGAGCTTGCAACATTTCTCCGTTGGCGTGTCCGGCGTGTTTCCGCCCTCGTTAAAAGACTGCGCGCCACACTGCCGGATAATATTCCGCTGGCCGTCATCCCGACAGTGCAACGTCCTACTTCTACTGCTTGGCTGGAAGGAAGCGGCCTCGAAGAACTGGTGAACGTCGCCGACTTCCTGGAAATCCCCTTTTATGAACCAACGGCTTCCAGAGCAATTGCCGATGCCTGGGATAGTCTGCGTCGAGCCGGTAGCGGGCAGGCAGCAAGAATTCGCGCAATTCTTCGCCCCGGACCACCCGACCTGAATTCAGGCAGGGAAACAGAAGCCGCTGTAAAAGGGATTGCAGAACTCGGGATTCGTAACTTTGCCTTTTATAACTGGGGATTTCTCCGCAGACACGACTTTGCCCGGATCGGCGAAGCGTTGAAAGCGATTTCCTCTTAACCCCTTGCCAGGGACCGCGAGCAAGGTAGCCTACTTTGTTTCTAGGCCTCGCTGACCCCGCCACAGATATTTGCATCCTGAACTCCTGCAACTCCTGACTTCTTGACTTGCTTTTAAATAAATGAATCAAAACAAACTGTTTCAAAACTCTCCTCTCCAAAAAGCGACTTAGTATGGCACGTATCGTTTTAATTACTGGAGCAGCCGGTGGTATCGGACGTAGGCTCGTCAATCGTTTTGTCTCATTGGGCGACACTGTTCTCGCACAGGATTTGTCCGGACCGGGCTTGGACGAGGTTGCTGCTGAATGTGCCGACATGCCGGGCGACGTGCACAAAGTCGTTGCCGATATTACAAATGCGACAGCCCTTTCCGAGGCGCTAAACGCTGCGATTGCCTCGCACGGAGTGGTCGATGTCCTCGTTGCGAATGCGGGCGGCGCATTTGCGCCTACCTTGCGGCAAACCACCGTTGAATCATGGCATCAGGATGTCGACCTGAACCTCAACGGAACGATGCACACCGTTCAGGTAGTCCTTCAGGGGATGATTGCCAAAGGCAAGGGCAATATCGTCATCATTGGGTCAGTGAACGCGATCCTTGCCTTAGGTCATCCCGCTTACAGCGCAGCGAAAGCCGGTCTGATCAGCTATGCTAAATCGCTTGCTGCTGAGTTCGGACGAGTTGGCATACGAGCTAACATCATTTTGCCCGGCACCGTCAGGACTCCCACTTGGCAGGAACGTCTGAGAAAGAATCCGGCGCTATTTGATCAGCTCCTAAAATGGTATCCGCTCGGTCGAATTGTTGAACCTAATGATATCGCTGAGGCAGCAATTTTTTTAGCCTCTGACGCTGCGGCAGCCATTACCGGAGTGGCTTTGCCCGTCGATTGTGGTCTTCTGGCGGCAAACCGGTTGATGGCCTCCGAACTCACCCTCGAAGATTTTTAGCCTGGATCATCCAGTATCATTTTGTTTCCAATCGTCCAAACTTGGCAAATAAATGGAGGCAAAATGGTGCCCGGTGATCCAGGTTTACAATTCTTATGCGAAAGACTGTCATCGTCCCTGAAGCTCCAAAACCAGCCGGTCCCTATTCTCACGCAGTCGTAGCTAACGGCTTCGTCTTTGTCGCTGGTCAAGGTCCGCTAATTCCGGAGACGGGTGTCGTCCCGGACAACTTCAAAGAACAGGTTCGCCAAACGTTGAAGAATATTCAAACGATCTTACGAGGCGTTGGTTGCGATATGCAAGATGTCATCAAGGTTAACGCGTATCTGACCGATCAAACTCGCTTTTCTGATTACAACGAAGTCTACCAGGAATTCTTCAGCGAGAATCCGCCGGTTCGGACCACGGTTCAAACAGGCTTAATCAAGATTCTGGTCGAGATCGACTGTATTGCCGTATTGCCGAACGGCTGAAAGGATTGGAACGGTCCTGTCCAAGAAGCGTTCTAAAAAAGGACTGACCGTAAGGCTGTTGTTTCTAAGTGGGCGACCCGAGAAATAATAGGACCGAGCCGCTCGGCCGCCGACGCAGGTAGGGACGCGCTCCCGCGTGATCCGCGTCATCACGTTCGATGGTCGTGTCCGGTGTACCCGCCTCCGACGGTAGATACACTCGGGCGCGTCCGGCGTCGCACGTCTGGAACACGCGTCTGTGGACGTGCTGCGCCGGACGCGCCGGAACGCGTATACCATCTGAGGCGCTGCACCAGAGCTTAACCATCGGCCGTCCCGCCGCGGATCGCACGGGAGCGCGTCCCTTGTCTATTAGAAACGTGCTATAAGGAGGTACCTGATTCGAGAGAGTCAGCACCTCTTCCCAGGTTCTCGAGACCCGGGAAGAGGGGTGCGGGCGAGACTGTCGCGTCCCATGGAGCTTTCTAGTCCGTAGGTAGCTTAGTCCGCCCTGCGCCTGTTTTTTCTGGTTGAACTCGAACAGTTGACCTGAGC
>DASZGG010000395.1:0-5347 GCA_035939025.1 Chthoniobacterales bacterium
ACCCCCGAAATCGTCGTTACAGCCAACTATACCGGGGCCGATGCGCGAACGGTCGAGGAATCCGTTGCCACTCCGATCGAGCAACAGATGAGCGGCGTCGACAACATGAACTACATGTACTCGCTAAGTGCGAACAGCGGGCAGATGGTTCTGACGATCAATTTCGACCTAAGCACCGATCCGAACACCGATCAGATCCTCGTGCAGATGCGTCAGACTCAGGCTTCGTCCCAACTGCCGTCTGCCGTCAACAATCTCGGTGTGACGGTACAAAAATCTCTGGCCGCTCCATTAATGGTCGTCTCGCTATATTCTCCGGACGGGAGTCGGGACGCGCTTTTCCTTTCAAACTATGCTTATATCAATCTCAACGATGCGCTGACTCGGGTCCGAGGGATTTCCAACGTCCAGATCTCCGGTGCCGGCGAATACGCGATGCGATTGTGGCTGAAGCCTGATCAACTCGCCAAACTGGGACTATCTGTTCCGGACATCGTCAATGCTGTCCAGGCTCAGAATACCGTCAATTCCGCGGGCCAGATTGGTAGTGAACCTGTTCCGAACGGGCAGGAGTACACTTACACGGCGCGGTCTCAAGGGCGCCTGGTCACAGCGGAGGAGTTTGGCAATATAGTTGTCCGTCAACAATCGGATGGCGGCACGGTCAGGCTGCGGGATGTCGCGCGCGCGGAGTTGGGGGCGCAATCGTATAACACGCGAGGCCGTCTGAACGGAAAGCCCGCTGCGGTCGTTTCTATCTACCAGTTACCAGGGACTAACGCACTAGCGGCTGCGAACGGAGTCAAGAAGCTGCTGGAGACGCTAAAGCAGCGGTTTCCGCACGGATTGGATTATGTCATCTCGCTGGATACAACCCAACCCGTAACTGCCGGAATTCGAGAGATGGTCAAGACACTGTTGGAAGCGCTCGGACTGGTGATTCTGGTGGTCTACCTGTTCTTACAAAGCTGGCGCGCGACGCTCATCCCGCTGTTGGCAGTGCCGGTGTCGCTCGTTGGCACGTTCGTGCTGTTTCCCCTGCTCGGTTTTTCCATCAACACACTTTCGCTTTTCGGTTTAGTGTTGGCTATTGGGTTGGTGGTCGACGATGCGATCGTGGTGGTGGAAGCAGTCGAACGCCACATTCACGAGGGAATTGCCCCAAAGGAAGCAACCCTCAAGGCGATGCAAGAGATCACGGGTCCCGTGATCGGGGTTGCCCTGGTGCTGGCCGCTGTCTTTGTCCCGACCGCATTTATTCCGGGAATCACCGGGCGGCTGTACCAACAGTTTGCCGTAACTATTGCCGTGTCGGTCATGATCTCGGCATTTAACGCGCTGACACTTAGTCCCGCGCTCTGTGCGCTTTTGCTGCGTCCGCGCGCGGAGAACAAAGGGATGTTGGGAAAGTTCTTCGAGTGGTTCAATGATCTTTTTGCTCGAGCTACTGACGTATATGTCCAAGTCGCGGCAATCTTCGTTCGCCGCAGTGGGATTGCCCTGATCGTCCTGCTTGGTTTCGCCGCGGCGGCATTCCTTTTCGCAAAGAAGATTCCAACCAGTTTTCTGCCCGATGAGGACCAGGGATTCTTCTATGTAAATCTGCAGTTGCCCAAAGCAGCTTCTTTGCAACGGACCGACGATATCTGCCGCAAAATTGAGGCGATTCTCAGTCAGACGCCCGGGGTAAAGCATGTGACCACGACCATCGGTTCAAGTTTATTGAGCGGTATACAAAGTACCTACAGCGGTTTCTTTTTTGTCACGCTCAAGCCTTGGAAAGAGCGGAAGCGGCAGGAGGAATTTTATCAGGAAATCAAAGCTCGACTGAACCGCGAGTTAATACGGCTACCAGGAGCCATCGCTTTCGCCTTTTCGCCGCCGGCCATTCCGGGAGCCGGTGCATCTGGCGACATCTCTTTTGTCCTCGAGGACCGCTCAGGCGGCGATACGGAGCTTCTGGCGAATAGCATCGATACGTTCCTATCTGTTGCGCGCAAACGGCCTGAATTGGCGCAAGTCAGCACGACCTTCCAGCCGTTTGTTCCACAAGTTTATGTCGACGTGGATCTTGAGAGAACTCTTAAACAGGGTGTTGCCGTCAGTGATGTCTACGAAACTATTCAGACATTTATGGGCGGATCTTTCATTAATTACTTCAACCGCTTCGGGCGCGAATGGCAGGTATATCTCCAGGCCGAGGGTGACTATCGGACAAATTTCGGGAACCTCGGTGACTTTTATGTTCGGAACATTAACAACCAGATGGTGCCCCTTGGTGCGCTCACTCGAATCGAACGACGTACCGGGCCGGAATTCACGATGCGTTACAATTTGTATAGCTCTGCACAAATAAACGCGACGCCGGCCATCGGCTACACATCCGACCAGGCTATGAGGGCAATGGAAGCGGTGTTCGAGGAGACGATGCCGCTCGAAATGGGATACGACTACCTCGGAATGTCGTTTCAGGAGAAACAGGCACAGCAAGGTGTTTCGCCGGCAGCCATTTTCGGTTTCTCACTGTTGTTTGTTTTCTTGATCCTTGCGGCCCTTTACGAAAGCTGGTCACTCCCGTTCAGCGTCCTCCTCAGCACACCGATTGCCGTCTTCGGCGCTTTCGGAATGCTTTACCTGCGGCGAGCGGCAACCGGCGCGTTTGCGTCTTCATTTCTGGTCCAGATTGAAAATAATATTTTTGCGCAGATCGGGTTGGTGATGATCATCGGCTTGGTCGCAAAGAACGCTATTTTGATCGTCGAGTTCGCCAAAGCCGAGTATGAACGCGGGGCCTCGCTTGTCGACGCAGCGCTGGCGGGTGCGCGACTTCGTCTCCGGCCTATCCTGATGACATCTTTCGCTTTTATCCTCGGGTGTGTTCCGCTCTGG
This sequence comes from Chthoniobacterales bacterium, assembly GCA_035939025.1. GTDB lineage: Bacteria > Verrucomicrobiota > Verrucomicrobiia > Chthoniobacterales > JAFAMB01 > JAFAMB01. Next base: position 2,890 of record DASZGG010000395.1, read on the forward strand.
GCAGCGTCAGGTTCCGGAGCCGTTGCCCGGCAAGTGATGGGGACGACGGTGATCGGAGGAATGCTTGCAGCGAGCCTGATAGCGGTGTTCCTGATTCCGGCAAGCTTCTTTTTCGTCGAAAAGCTGGACAGAAGAAAACGAAGAAAGATTTGAACAGAAGGTAGCAAAGAAAGCAAAGGTGGGTATGAGCCGGTTAACGTTCGGTCCTAATTTGCGATCTCATCGCCGATGGAAGCAGTTCGGCTCAAACGGGCGGACCTGCTCGCGGGGGACTTTAACGAATGATCGCTAGTGCGGCCCGGCTCAAGTTGATGCTTGTTCTGAGCCTCGATAGCGACTATAGGAGCTCGGTTGAACCCGCGAAACCGATTCGCACTGTCTGCTCTCCCCAACACACATCAAAGTCCAAGCGACAATAAAGAATTAAATGAGATGAAGACGCAAAATGTTTTCAAACCTTCGGTAGTCATTGCTGCACTGTTTTTCAGCATGCTGTTTTCAGCACTCGCGCAGACCGGCCCGGAATTGCAAATGGCCGAGCTCAGCAAGAAGTTGCAATTGACTGATCAACAGAAGAAGCAGTTGGCTCCGATCGTTGAGCAACGAGACAAGGAGATCAAGGCTCTGAAATCAAATACATCCATGGGTAAGTTGCAAAAACTTCGCAAGGCGGAGGAGATACAGGCAAATTTTCGCAGCAAGGCGGCCCAGTTTTTAAATTCCGACCAAGTAAAAAAACTTGACGAACTCCAGGCCGAAAGACGTGCCAGGCTAATGGGCCACTAGACGTACAACGCTGGGCCGGAGCGCGTCCCTACCGCGCGATCCGGCGTCTCACGCGAAGGGACGTGATCCGCAATTGTGCGTGGGACGCGCTCCCGCGCGATCCGGGCTTGCGCGCCCATATCATCAGATTCTGCTTGCACTGGTATAAAGAGTGGCAATACTTAACCATATGGTTAAGCATTTGAGCGGCCCCTCGCTCGACGCTGTCTTCGGAGCGTTGTCCGATCCTACCCGACGGCGGATCCTCGAGCTTCTGGCTCGGACCGAATGTTGCGTCACCGATCTGGCTAAACCGTTCTCCATTTCGCTTCCGGCCATCTCTAAACACCTGCGCGTCCTTGAAAATGCAGGCCTCATCAAACGTGAGCGCAATGGAAGAGTGCATCGTTTGCAATTGAGAGCGAAGCCGATGTCCGAGGCGGCAGAGTGGATCGATCGATATCGCGAATTTTGGGAGGTGCAGTTGGATGCTCTGTCCCATTATCTGGAAAACCAAATACAAAACGAGAAGAACAAATAATGACTACAGCAGTGGAACAAAAGTCGGTTCTATACATGAACCGCGTCATCGCAGCGCCACGAGAGCGGGTATTCGAAGCGTGGACAACACCGGAAGATATTAAAGTGTGGTTTGGTCCCGAGACTTGTAGTGTGCTTGCCGCGCAAATCGATCTCCGACTGAACGGCGAGTTTTGCTTTGATATCTCGAGCCGGGAACGTGGCAATGTGCGATTGCTTGGAAGCTATCGCGAAATTACGCCGCCTTCCAAGTTGGTCTATACGTGGCACTGGGAAGGTCATCCAATACTAGGTTTGGAGAATAGCCTCGTAACGGTAGAGTTTATCGAGTTCGGCGGCTCAACAGAAATTCGGCTCACACACGAAAACCTGCCGTCTGACGAGGCACGTGAGGATCACCGTCACGGCTGGAGCGGCTGTTTCGACAAACTGGAAAAGCACATTGGCCACTGAAAAGGGAAGGCTATCAAGAAACAAAAAGAGGTTAGCAAAAATGGAAGATTCAAGAAGCAAACACGGCATGTTCGGCTGGAATGAGCTGTTGACGACCGATCCTGCAGCAGCCAAGGAATTCTACACTCAACTCTTCGGCTGGACGACTCAAGTGTTTCCGATGGGCGCCCACGATTATACCATCGTGAAGATGGGCGAGGCGGACATCGGGGGCATTATGTCGATTCCAGAAATGTCCAAAGGCATGCCGCCTTCGTGGGGAGCCTACGTCACTGTGGACGATGTTGACGCCACCGCCGCAAAAGCGGAAAAACTGGGCGGCAAAATCATCGTTGCACCAACCGATATACCCACCGTTGGCCGGTTTACTGTCATCCAGGATCCGCAGGGTGCGGTCATCTCGGCGATTACTTACGTGAACAAATAGCGGGTCCAGAAGACAGGAGTTCAGGAGTTGCAGGAGTTCAGGAGGCGGGGGGAAGCGAAACGGCGTTGGGGCGGTCGGCGTATCGGCGTTGATTGAAGATCGAGAGAATGAGAACGACTAACAGAGGCACCGAAGGGCAGTGCTTGAGTTTTAACCGCGGACAACGTCGTTGAGCGTTTGGCGTAGGCGAGGCTTCCCGCTTTAGTTCTTCAACGCCGACACGTTTCTCCTGAACTCCTGACTCCTTGCTGGCTAGTCCACCGTCTCCTAAAT
>DASZGG010000396.1:0-7567 GCA_035939025.1 Chthoniobacterales bacterium
CCTCTTTACTCTCGCAAAAATCCTTTTCCGGCCGCACTTCTCGTGAATCGGAAGCTGAATATGGAAGGTTCGGAGAAGGAGACTCGACACTACGAGTTTTCGTTGGCCGACTCTGGCCTCAGGTATGAGGTGGGGGATTCGATGGGGATTTTCCCTCAGAATAACCCGAAGCTCGTGCAAGAGCTCCTCGACGCGTTGCACTTTTCCGGGGACGAACAGGTGAAGAACAAAGAGGGCGAGACGGTTTCGGTCCGCGAGGGTCTCTTGAAGCATTACCAGATCACTCAGCCGTCGAAACAGTTTTTGGAGGCGATTGTTGAAAAATCGCGCGGCACAAGCGAGTTGGAAGGGTTATTGCATCCGGATCGAAAAAGCGAACTCGAACACTATCTGTGGGGACTCGAGACAATCGATTTTTTGTTCGGCGCGCCGTCCATCCGGTTTTCTCCTGACGAGTTTGTCAGTAAACTTCGCAAGTTGCAGCCACGCCTTTACTCGGTCGGTTCCAGCATTAAAGCCTATCCCGAGCAGGTTCACCTCATGATCGCGAGCGTGCGCTACGAGAGCCATGGCCGGCAGCGGGAAGGAGTTGCTTCAACCTATCTCGCTGACCGTGTCGGTCAGAGCACGACGGTTCCCATGTTCGTTCACGTCGCGAAGGGTTTCCGTCTTCCGGAAGATCCAAAAACACCGATTATTATGGTTGGGCCCGGTACTGGGGTTGCCCCATTCCGCGCTTATCTTCAAGAGCGAAAATCGATCGGTGCACCAGGCAAAAACTGGCTCTTTTTTGGCGAGCAGCGGTCGCGGCTCGATTTCTTTTATTATGACGAATTCGCGTCTCTGCAAACTGACGGTGTCCTGACCCGGTTTGACACGGCATTTTCGCGCGACCAAGCCTACAAAGTTTACGTGCAACACCGCTTGTTGGAGAATTCGAAAGAAGTGTATGCCTGGCTCCAGGAGGGAGCCCACTTCTTCGTGTGCGGAGACGCTGCCCGAATGGCGAAAGATGTCGATGTCGCTCTTCTTCAAATCGTTGAGAAAGAGGGTGCAATGTCTCCCGAAGCCGCCGCCGAATATGTCGAAGCGCTGAGAAAGGAAAAGCGCTATAAGCGGGATGTGTATTGAGGGGGGAAGGAGCCAAGAATTCAAGAATGTATCCTTCGCTTAGTCGGAGACTGCTGATTGCTCTTGGCGATCTCGCGTGACTGAGACTAACGGAATAGGCACCTCAGACGCGTCACGTCTTGACCTCCTTGACTTCTTGAATTCTCGGCTTCTTGAATTCTCCCCGCTTTACTCCGCGCCCGTCACCTCGCGCACGTAGATATTCACTTGTCCATCTGCTCCCCGGCGCACGTCAACGATCTGGAACGGTCGATCAGGTGCTCGCTGGAAGCTTTCGCCCTCTCGAGGCGCCGGAACGCCTCGCGGAAACTCGGCAATGATGCGCGCATTTCCACGGTTCAAAACCCGGTCCGTCAAAGACTGACGCGGCCGCAGAACCGCACGATTGTCGCGTGCGGCCGTTACGGTAAAATCGCCTCGCAGATAGATCGTCTCGCTCCCCACACCCTTGTTGGCCAGGTCGGCTGTTTGATCGACGTCGAGGAGGCGCCCACGCGGCATCTGCCCTGGCCGATAGGTTTGCCACTCACCCACTCGCCCGTTAATCGCGGGTGTCGGAGAGGCCGTAAGGAAAGGTTGTAACGGTTGTACGGCAGCGAGCGCCGGCGGTGTCGAGGCTGGCGCGGGCATCGCTTTAGGAGTAGCCGCTGGCACCTGATGCGAACTTGCTTTCCCGGCCGGCGTCGGAGCTACCGACGAGTTTGCCTCAGCAAGGCCAGTCTTTGCCACTGCCGATGCCGGGGAAGGTTGCGGCGTTGGTTCCGAGCCCACCAGGCTCGGCTGCGGTTTTCCGGTGGTTTGCGCCGAAGCCATCTCCTGTGCCTCCATTGCGCGACGATACTGGGAGAATCGTTGTTCTGCCTCGTGAAGCTGAGATTGAGCAACCACCGGTAGCCCCGCTTTCAAGTTCACGACCTTAGGCGGGTCGAGTTGGAAACCGGAACCCCCAACGGTGGTTCCATATGGGCCGTAAAGCAGCGGAACACAGGTAAAAAGCAGCCGGCCCTCTCCGAGATTGTCGATGTGTACTATCGCCGATAAATCATAAGACCGCCGCAGTTCGATTCCAAGACCCGTCGCGAGCGTTCGCTGCATCGCCGGCAGGTGCTCAGTCGCAGCCGGGAATAGGTGTTCGATGTAAATAGTTGGTACATCAACCGACTGGGCCACAACCGCTATGCCGGAATCAAAAAACTTGCCCGTCGAAAGAGGATAACTGTCCAGTACGGTAAACTTCCCGGTCAGATACGGAACCTTACCGACCTGGTGGTCGTAATTCCGCAGAAATGCCCGCATCAAACTTTTGCTTTCTTCGTCAAGTTGCAAGGCGGTCATCGAGCCATACTTCGACAAAAGCTTATCAGGCGACAAAAACTCGCCCGTCGGCGCGGCAGTTAGTTCGAACCGCTTGGGCGGATCGAGTTTCTTGAGCTTTGCGAGGATCTGGTAATTGAAGGGTTCTTCCGGGTGCGTGAAGATGTAAAACGTGCCTATCCAGCACGCTAGAGCGAATCCGCAAAGTAATAGTATGAAAACCGCCCAACCGAACAGATTATCGGATTCAGGCGGTTGACGAGGCCTCCTGCTAGAACGTCCGAGCTCGACCGTTTTCATACCTAGCCGGCAGGCAAACAAAGGTGTATCCGCTAACCTTCACGAGAAACTTCAAAAGAGGTGCCGCATCCGCAACTCCGCACAACGTTGGGGTTATTGATTTTGAAGCCGGTCCCACTCAGACCATCTGTAAAATCAACAGTTGCACCTGTAAGATAGTTTGCACTGTCAGCATCGATTAGCACTTCAACGCCGCCTTCGTGAATACGATGATCTCCCTGCTTTGGGTGGTCAAACTGCATTCCGTACTGCATCCCGGCGCAACCGCCCGTTTCGACAAAGATCCGCAGGCCTTTGTCGCGGTACTCAGGATTTTCCGCGACAAGGTCATGCAGTCGTCGAAAGGCAGAGTCTGTCACTTTAATCATTGCTTCTCTCAATTAAGCGATACATCGGCGGAAAGTCAACGGCGAGAGACAGCGGGTTCAGCGGGTTCAGCGGGGTCAGCGGAGTCAGCGGAGTCAGCGGAGTCAGCGGAGTCAGCGGAGTCAGCGGGTTCAGCGGGTTCAGCGGAGTCAGCGGGTTCAGCGGGGGCAGCGGGGGCAGCGGAGGCGGCCGGTGCAGGGATGGCGTACTCCGAAAAATCCAGATTCCGCGGATCGGTTACAACGAAAAAGCGCCCCGAACCGGCCTGATAAGTGCACCTGACCCCGCTGACCCCGCTGACCCCGCTGACCCCGCTGCACCCGCTGCCCCCGCTGGCCCCGCTGGCCCCGCTGGCCCCGCTGAACCCGCTGGCCCCGCTGGCCCCGCTGGCCCCGCTGAACCCGCTGAACCCGCTGACCCCGCTGGCCCCGCTGGCCCCGCTGACCCCGCTGACCCCGCTGACCCCGCTGACCTCCCGGTCATTGTAGCCGTGTCGAAAAGCAGTCTTTCCAGACGCCGATACGCCAATACGCCGACCCGCCGACACGCTTCCCCAGCCGCGGTAGCACACCGCCGGGCAAAAACTGGAGCTTTCGCTTGCGGGATTGATCCGTGGTTGCAATCGTTGAGATTGTTCTGGCCATGACCGAAACTGCAATCTCTCCGAGACAAACGTCTGCGCGAAGACAAAGGCGCGATCGTTCGCGCGAAGTCATCGTAATATGACCACAACATCGCGGCTCAATGTGGAAGGGACTATCGTCAACGTGACGAACCTCGAGAAGGTTTTTTACCCGAAAGCCGGCTTCAAGAAAGGTAACGTCATCGACTACTACGTCCGAATCTCGCCCGTATTGCTGCCTCATCTTAAAGACAGGCCAATCACCCTGAAACGATATCCCGAAGGAGTGGACGGCTTCTTTTTTTACGAGAAGCAATGTCCGGCCCATCGCCCGAAGTGGGTCAAAACTGCCAAAATATCCAAATCGGAAGGCGGGGAAATCAATTACTGCCTAATGAATGATCTCCCCGCATTAGTTTGGGCCGCAAATCTCGCGAATCTTGAGTTGCACACCTTTCTGCACAAGGCACCCGCGATCAATCGTCCGACCGCTCTGGCCTTTGATCTCGATCCGGGTCCGTCGACAGACATCATCCTTTGTTGTAAAGTGGGTCTCTGGCTTAAAGCTATTTTCGACGCCTTCGGCATGGAGAGCTTTCCGAAAACGTCTGGATCGAAAGGACTTCAGGTTTACGTTCCTCTGAACACCGCTGTAACGTATGCCCGCACCAAGGCCGTTTCACACGCAATAGCACAGCTGCTGGAGCGCCGATCCCCGGAAACAGTAGTATCGAAAATGCAGAAGAGCCTGAGGGCTGGAAAGATTCTCGTGGATTGGAGTCAGAATGATGTTCACAAAACGACGATCAACGTCTATTCGCTGCGGGCGAAGGAGCGACCGATGATCTCCACACCGGTAACCTGGGAAGAGGTATCGCGGGCTTTTAAGAAAAACGACGCAAAGCAGCTCATGTTTGAGTCCAAGGGTGTTCTAAAGCGAGTGGAAGAATTCGGAGATCTCTTCGCACCCGTTTTAACCCTAAAACAGAAGTTGCCGCGGTTGGAAGAGATCCGCGACGCCGGCGACGGAGCTATGAACGCGCTCGCCTGATGGGAGGCGTCGCCGCGCGTGTGGTAGATGCGCTCCCGCGCGTCCGGAGTTGCACGTCTCGACGCCATTTTCGCTTCTGCCCTCCAGGTAAGATTGCCCTTGGTCAAATCCAATGGAAGCCTATCTGAACAACGTGTTAAATATCCGTTCTGGAGCACTCCATGTCCCAAACTTTAATCCGCGCTTTCGACAATAAGAACAGACCCATTCTCGCAGGAAACAAACCTGTCGAGCGCATCCATTTCAATCTTGTCAGATTGATGGCCGGCGAAAACTACCGGTACCGTTTACCTGAATTTGAGTCGGTTGTTGTGCCGATGGCGGGGACCTGTGACCTGGCGGTGGATGGTGAATCTTTCTCGAACTTGGGCCAGCGGGCTACCGTTTGGGATGGCAAAGCCGATGCCGTCTACGCGGGACCGAACGCCGATGTCGCTATCGTCGCGCAAAGCGGTTGCGAGATTGCGGTCGCAGGAGGTTTGTGGAATCGACAGATGGCCCCATTCCGTGTCAGACCGGAGGAGGTCGATATGGTCGACGTCGGCTCGAACGAGACGAAATCCCGCCGCCGTATCTTTCACATCCTGGGACAAAACGGTGCCGGCCGCGCGGGAAACCTTCTCGTAAGCGAGCTTTATGCGGATGAAGGCTGCTGGTCTGGCTATCCACCGCATAAGCACGATGCCGATCAGCCCGGAGAGACCGCGCACGAGGAAATGTATCACTGGCGCTTTAATCCGCCAACCGGCTTCGGCGCTCAGCTCTGGTATACTTCTGATGGGAATGCGAAGGCTTATATCACCCGTGAGGGGGACACCTTTGCCTTCTCCGCCGGCTATCACCCGACCGTGACATCGCCTGGTCACGAATCGTACATATTCACAATCCTTGTCGGAAGAACGCAGCGATCGCTAATCCAGAATTTTGACCCCACATATCAACACCTGATCGACCGGATACCAGGGATCGCTGCCATGCGAGAAAAATTCAAATGAAAATCTCTGGCCGGCAATGAGCTCGTCGCTTCGGTTCCCGCGTAATTTTTGCGGGCTAGAGCCCTTTTACCTTCGCTGCTTCTGCTTCGGATTGCGCTACGATCCCGCGTTCCAAGTAGCCGTCCGAAGCCACGACCAGAATGTGGTCGAGCTTCATATGTATCGCAGTAAACCCTTTGACTACGTACATTGAGGCTTCTGTTCCATCATCGACAAGGTTCCATCGGCCGTCAGCACCTTGCTTAAGAAGACTGTCGATTTCAACTCCGGTAAAGGCTTTGGGACGACTTAACCAATTAAGGTACTGAACCGCGTCCGCCTTGCCGTTATAGAAGTGAACCAACACGTAGTAAGGCTCCTTCTTGAAGGTATGCCACCCCTGCACGTCCTTCTCGAGGACCGCGCCATACATTGCTTCGCATTGTTCAAGCGTCCGCCCAATTTGAGCAACGCCAGCTCCGGTCGTGACCAATGTCGCGCAGAATGCCAAACTAATCAGCTTCATTGCTTATGTTTTAGCGTCTTTTTCGAAAACAATTCAAGCTAAGCAACGCGCAGGATGTCCGAAGTGTGCACTTTCATTCGCCACCACGATCGGTATAGCCTATCCGCCTGAATAACTTAGACTGAAACCAGCTCCTGCGAAAGCGCCGCCAGGCGTTGCCGCACCGTCTTGTCATAGGCTTGAGCGTTGGCTTTGGCTAAGCTAAGCCCATCGAAATATTCTCCAGTCACATTCTCTAGCGCCGGATCAATTACGAGTCTCAACGTCGCCTTTAGCCCCTCCTCCACCGAGCTCATCGTTTGCCACCCGGCTTCGAGAACCATTTTCGTAGGCATCAAAGAGGCGGGATGAAGAGCGTTGACCGTTACACTCGTTCCAGCCAAGCGCTCGGCCAAGTCAAATGTCCAAACAATCATCGCAAGTTTACTTTTCCGATAGGCGGTTACGCCGGAGTACCCATGTGTGAGCATAATGTTGTCGAAGTCCAAAGGTGCCTGACCGACGGAGGCGACATTTACGATTCGAGCGGGAGCCGACGCTTTCAACAGCGATATAAGACGCTCCGTGAGGAGATAGGGAGCAAGATAGTTTACCGCAAAACGAAGTTCATATCCGTCTTGGCTGACCTCTCGCTTGGAAGTGTCTTGCCCAAAGCCGACACCTGCGTTATTCACGAGGACATCAAGTCGAGTGACACCGGAGATCAATTGCCGGGCCAGCTCGAGTACTTCGCGCAGGGAAGAAAGATCTGCACGATAAAACTGCATGCTCTCGTTGCCCGTCGCCTCCTTGATCTCACGCACAGTTTCCAAACCGCGTTTCGGGTCGCGCCCATTTAGAAGGAGGGTTGCGCCCTGTTTTGCCAAAGCTTGCGCCAGCTCCCGGCCGAGGCCACTCGTCGCACCGGTAATCAAAATCGTCTGTTCTTCGATTGGTCTCATATGGAAATCTTATTCGTATTGATTCGAGCGGACTATCAAAGCTACACTTCTGCCATCCGCAACAATTTAATATTGGACGCCAAAAACTGCCCTCATTCGGGTAAGCCTTACTAACCAAAAGGGGAACACTCCGACACCCCCCTTTATGCGGGCGATCATAAATGTTAGCCGCGTCGTGCCACATGAGTAACGGGGCTGTTGCCAAAGGGAAATACGCAGCGTCTCACCCGATCGGGTAATAGTCACTTTGGGTTGCAGGCGCTAGTGTACCGTCTAACATACAATGATGATCTCGCCGCAGGTCAGTTGGCTGTTTCTCGAGGCGGTCCGAGCCGGACTGGC
>DASZGG010000397.1:0-10453 GCA_035939025.1 Chthoniobacterales bacterium
GGACCTACAGGTTCCAGCGGCGTTCCTCCTCCTCAAGGCGCGATTCTTCAAGGTCGAGCAGGAGCTGGAATCGTCGCAGCACGGCATCGCTGATGGCCCCGCGATCTCGCAAGTCGATCAAAGTTCTCCTTTGTATTCCAATCAATTCGCCCTCGAGCGAAACTAGCTCGTTCATGTACCGCGCCTCAGGGTGATCCGCACCGGCTTCGCTTGCTGTCTCGAATCGTTCCGCTCTGTTCCTGTAGATGCCCATAAGCTGCTCAATCGCGCGCCCGTGAATCTCGTCTCTTCTTGGTGTCGACGCGAGATAATGAAGCGCAACGCCGGTCATCGTTTCTCGCGCTCGCTGTTCCGCGGCATGTTCCGCTCCGTCTGCCGGGAAATTTAGCCATCGGAGCAACCGCGGTAAACTGAGACCCTGGAGCACAAGCGTAGCGAGAATAACCGCAAACGTTAGAATCAAAATCTCATTGCGCCCTGGAAAAGGGGCGCCGTTCGCTAGGGAGGTCGGGATCGCCAAAGCTGCAGCCAAAGAAATTCCGCCTCGGATCCCAACCCACGAAATCAAGGCTGGCTGTTTCCAGGGTGGATAGGGATCACAAGCACGGCGCCGACCGCTGAATGCGCGCGGAACGTACGCTGAAATAAATACCCACAAGATCCGAACCAGAATCACTGTTCCAGTGACCAGCAGGGAACCACGGACGATTGTACGAAATGACTCTGGCGAGAACGACTTCACAATTGGCCGCAGCTGGAACCCGATGAGAATGAATAGCAGGCCGTTTAGCAGAAACGTCATAACTTCCCAGGTTGCGATCGATTGAAGCCGCGTCTTGGCGGACATGATCCGCGGGTCTTCCCAGCTGAGATAAAGACCCGCGGTGACAACGGCTAAGACGCCGGACACGTGTAGCGCGTCCGCAGGCAGATAGGCGGCAAACCCCGTCAGCAAAGCGATCGTACTTCTTACCAACGAATCCGATGTAAGCCGCTGAAGCGCAAGCATCAACCAACCAATAGCCAGTCCAATTGCGACTCCTCCGCCAGCGGCCACGCAAAATCCGATCGAGACAGATCCCCAAACATACGTTCTCGTCTGGGTGACGTGCACAGCAGTCTCGTAAAGTACTAGAGCCGAAGCGTCGTTGAGCAGGCTCTCACCGTGCACCGCCGCCAATAAGTTCCGCGGAAGACTAAACCGTTCCAGGATCGCAGCGGTCGCCACCGTGTCGGTGGGGCCCAGTATAGCTCCCAGCACGAACGCCGGAGCCCAAAGAAATCCCAGCACAAAATGCGCAGCGAGCATCACTGCCATGGTGGTGGTGAAAACCAGTCCAATTGCCAAAAGCAAGATTGGGCGCCAGTTGTCGCGGAAGTCGCGCCAGGACGAGTTGACGGCGTCCCAGTAAAGCAGCGGCGGAAGAAAGACCAGAAAAACTATGTCCGGCTCCAGCCTGACTTCCGGCAATCGGGGAATTAGTGCGAGAACGATCCCTCCGATTACGAGGATAATCGGGTACGAAACGTTAAGCCGCCGCGCGACCGTGGCGAGGGCCACGAGAACGATTAGCAAACAGACGACCAGGTCAACCGGATGCACCTGCGTCCTAGTATGGCGGATTTCGGCGGCGAATCGAGTTCCACGTTTAGCAAAGGCATTTGCAACGAGAACGCTTAGCCATGGGCAACCGGTTTTTCCGATTGCTTCGGCGTCGCGATGCTGACCATCATACCATCGGCGAGACTATCCGAAGGGTTGACAATCACCTGGTCCGATTCCGACAGTCCTTGGGAAATCTGCAGCCTGTCTCCGAGATCTCTGTTGATCACGATCTTCCGGACTTCGACTTTACCGTCTGGATGGACAATTCCGACCGCTGTCCCTTCTGATCGGAATAGGAGTACATTGGAAGGCACTGTGAACAGACCAGTATCGCCCTGTAATTTCAGATTGATTTGAGCGTAGGCACCCGGGAGCACTTCGCCGGTTTCATTCGGAACTTCCAGTTCGGTTAACAATGTTCGGGAAGTCGGGTCGATCGCTCCGGCGGTGTTAGTTACGTGCGCAGGAAATTTCCGGCCTGGAAGTTCGTTTAATATAAGGTCCGCCTGCGTGCCTGGCTTGACAAATCGCGAGAATGTCTGAGGCACATTGATGTATACTCGCAACGGTGACGTCTGCGCCATCCGGAAAAGTTGCACACCCGTTCCGGAAGGAACGAATGCGCCAATATCCGTATCCCGCTCTGTGACGATTCCGTCGAATGGTGCTTTGACGGTCTTAAAGTTCTCAAGCGCCTCGAGCGAGTTCACAGACGCTTGATCAGCGATTACCGCAGCTTGATTCTGTCGGAAAGTGTCTGCCGCGGTATCAAAGTCCTGCGCAGCAATCACTCTCCGATTGTAAAGGTCCTGGTCGCGTTTGTAGGTTACTTGCGCCAGGTCGCGTGCAGCCTCCGCCACCTTGAGTTGAGCTCGCGCCTGATTCAGTTGTTGATCAACCTGCGGAGTATCAATCTCGGCAAGAACATCGCCGGCCTTAACCTTCGCGCCGATGTCAAAGTACCATTTCTGCAGGTAGCCGCTGGTCTGAGCGAAGATCGGCGCTTCAATGTAGGCTCTCGTTTGGCCGGGCAGCTGAAGCGGTATTGTTGTGGATGCCTTCTCCGGATGAATGACACTCACTATAATCTGAGCGGCTTCGTTTGAGCGCTGCTCAAGTCCCGTGGTCGATTCGATCCGGGAAGAGATTCCCAGAACGGCGATCGCAATGAACAATGCTCCGCCGGCCAGGAAGTAGATCTTGACCCCTTTCCTGTTAGCTTTCTCTGGTGGTATCGGCGGACTCTCTTCCAAAGGTTCGGTTTGTTTCAAAGTACCCTGTGACATTTTTCTCTCCATTAAAATCAGTTTGCCGCTCGCGCAGTGACTTTTGTTTGCCGGTCAAACTTGTTCCTGCGAACTGCAGCAAATACTGTCGGAACAAAAAAGAGGGTTGCGATCGTCGCAAACAAGAGGCCACCGATCACCGCCCTTCCCAGCGGCGCATTCTGTTCGCCGCCCTCTCCTAACCCTAGGGCCATCGGGACCATTCCGATGATCATGGCGATCGCTGTCATTAATACCGGTCGCAGTCGGACGTAGCCCGCTTGAAGACCGGCTCTGAACGAATCTCGGTATTCTTCTATCACCTCATTGGCGAAGGTTATAATCAATACGCTATTCGCCGTTCCAACACCCATGCACATGATGGCACCCATCAGCGCGGGCACGCTGAGCGTGGTACGGGTAACGAACAACATCCAGACAATACCCGCAAGCGCGAGCGGCAGCGCCGAAATGATGATTAATGGGTCAATCCAGGATTGAAAATTGACGACCATTAACAGATAGACCAGAACCATAGCAAAGATCAGACCGGCAAAAAGTCCGACAAATGAGTCCTTCATCGTTTGGACCTGACCCCGCAATACGATCCGGCTGCCTTTAGCCAGATCGTTCTGCGCCCCGTCAATAACCTTTTGCACTTCAGAGGCGACATATCCTAAATCCTTACCTTCGGCTGCTCCGTAAATATCGACGACCGGCTGAATGTTATAGTGCGTCACGATCGGCGGCTCGGAAGAGCGCGTTATCTGAACCAGATTTCCGAGGATTTGGGTCGGCGTTCCGGTCGTGGAGGTTCCTGCCGCAGGCGTTCCCGTAGGTCCTAGGATCGGGAGGTCTCTCAACGTGTCCAATGAATCGATTGAGTACTGGGGCGACTGCGTGTTCAAACTATAGCTGACGCCGTTCTTAGGATCGAGCCAGAAGTTCGGGCTGACCTGTGTAGATCCACTCAAGGCTCCAAGAAGCGCGCCCGCGACCTGGTTCTCAGTGATGCCCAGCTGGGAGGCCTCGGTACGATCGACCACCAAATTCATTCGGGGTGAATCGAACGGTTGTTGAACCCGAACATCGACCGCGCCTGGAATATGACTCATTTGACTGACTAGCCGATTGGCGAGTTCCGCATTTGCGGCAACGTTGGCGCCGATGATCTGCACATCAAAAGGCGCTGGCATTCCGAAGTTCAAGATCTGGGCAACAATATCGGCCGGTGGGAAAGAAGCTGTTATGCCAGGAAAATCCCGATGAATGCGCTGCCGGATTTTGGTCACGAATTGAGCGGTCGGATCGTGCTTCGGGTCAAGCGACACGAGAATGTCGGCGTCCGCCGCACTCGCGACGCCAGAATTGGAATAAGTAAGATTGATGCCGCTGTAAGGGAGGCCGATGTTATCAATGATCGTCTTTAGTTGTTGCTTCGGAATCTCTTGACGGATTGCGCTTTCGATCTGGTCCACCTGCCTGGCTACTTCTTCAATCCGCGTTCCACTTTTCGTCCGGACATGCAGCGTAAACTGGCCCGCGTCCACCGCGGGGAAGAAGTCCTGACCCAACCACGGAACTAAAAACATCGAAGCCGCGGCGAAACCAAGGAACAAAATGACTACTGTTCGAGTGTTTCTCAGGCACATCGCGAGAATGTCGCGATAACCTTCGCGTAACGATTCAAACCTGCGGTTGAACTCTCGATTTAAGGCCCCGAACATTCCGAGGATTGGATTCTGGCGTTTGGAGCTGCCGACGCCCTTTCCCGCAGCTTGGGCGTGCTTTGCATGATCTCCCCCGAGCCAATACATGGCAAGCGTTGGAACAAGTGTTCGTGAAAGCACGTACGAAGCAAGCATCGCGAAAATGACCGCTTCACCAAGGGGTGCAAATAGAAATTTGGCGGTCCCGCTCAAGAAAAAGATCGGTACGAAAACGATGCAAATACAGAGTGTTGATACAAACGCGGGAACCGCGATTTGAGCTGCACCATCGAGTATTCCATCGTGGAGAGATTTTCCTTCCTCCAGGTGCCTGTCGATGTTTTCGATCGTCACGGTGGCATCATCGACGAGGATACCGACCGCGAGAGCGAGTCCTCCAAGGGTCATGATGTTGATTGTCTCGCCGAGTGCAGCCAAAACGGCGATCGATGTCAGAATCGAAAGCGGGATCGACACAGCGATAATTAAGGTGCTACGCCAGCTTCCAAGAAAAAGCAGGATCATCAAAGCGGTAAGGCACCCGGCTATGATCGCCTCCTTAACCACTCCTTCAATCGCGGCCGTGACGAAGACAGACTGGTCGGAGAGCGTTTGGATATTCAGACCGGCAGGCAAGGTGGGTTTCAGACGCTGGACGAGGTCCTTCTCGCCCTGGACAATGTCCAAAGTCGATGCCTTACCGTTCTTCTGGATCTGAAGCATCGTGGCCCGCAGGCCGTCGAAACGAACAATGTTAGTCTGAGGAGTGAATCCGTCGCGCACGCTCGCAACATCGCGAATATAAGTGGTTGTACCGTTGAGCGTACGAACTGGAATGTCGCCCAATTCTTTGATAGTTTTGGGGCTGGAATTCAGTCCGATATCAAATTCCTGCGTCCCGATCTTGGCTGTTCCGGAGGGCAGAATGACATTCTGCGCGTTGACCGCATTAATGACATCAGTCGGGGAGAGACCTCGCGCCTGCAGTTCCTGGCTATTGAGATCGATGGAAATCACCCGCTGCTTACCGCCGTAAGGGTACGGAACAGCGGCGCCGGGAACCGTCACCAATTGCACCCGGAGGAAGTTTAAAGCAAGGTCATTGAGCTGTTGCTCCGAAAAGTTCGCTCCGCTTAAGCCCAGGCGAAGCACCGGAACGTTTGAAGCGCTAAAACTCAGGATTAACGGAGGCGTTTCTCCAGGTGGCAATTGCTTCAAAACCGCCTGCGAAGCGGCCGTCAATTGGGCCATCGCTACCGGAACGCTTGCATTCGGTTGCAAGTAGATTTTGACGACCCCTATCCCGTTGTATGAAGTGGACTCAATGTGTTCAATGTCGTTGACGACGGTCGTCAGGATCCGCTCATAGACCGAAGTGATACGGTTGGAGAATTCCTGGGCCGGCATACCGGTAAAATTCCAGATTGCCGCGCAAACCGGGATGTTGATATCCGGAAATATATCCTTTGGCGTCCGTAGAATGGACAGAACGCCGGCGATCAGAATAAAAATCGCCAGCACAATGAAAGTGTAAGGTCGTCTTAAGGCTAATTGGACGATCCACATAGATTATCTGCTCCTAGCTCATTACTGGATCGCATAGGTTAGTCCAAAAAATGGATTCGTCTAGTTGACCAGTCGGTAAACAGAGACAATAGCGGAACAGATCGTACCTGCCAGAACATTCATTGGAACGATTCGCACTTGTTTTAGGAGATTTCGACTGGACAGATTTTCTCAATCACGCGTTCCGCCTTGTAAGCGAAGGCTCCAGCCTTTGCCTTCGCGGCGTGCCATACAGCAAAAGCTGGAGCTTTCGCTTACGCGGCAGCGAAGCCGGACGCTTCGCCGATTGAGAAAATCTACCGATAACGTTCTCGAAATTCCCGAGGGCTGCTCCCTTCGACCTGTCGGAAAAGCCGGGTGAAATAAGATGCGTCGTCAAATCCGAGCTGGTACGCAATCTCGGAAATGTTGAGGTCGGAATGCGCCAGAAGACGTTTCGATTCAAGAATCAGCCTCCCTCGAAGATGCTCAGTGAGGTTTTTTGCGGTCTCCTGGCGAACCAGCTGATTGAGCCAGCTCCGGGACACCCCAAGAAATTTTGCAACCTCCGAAGCGCTCGCCAACTGGTAGGGACGGGCGCTTAGGCTGCGCAGGAATCGCGCAGTTAAGGCCGAATACTTATGAAAAGCGTTGGGAGCAGTGTGATCCGGTAAACAGCGCCGAATCTCAACGAAAAGGAGGCGCAGCAGAGCGGCGGTAGCAGCCCGGTACCCTTCTTGCTTCGAATTAAATTCTTCAAATATCCGTTTGCAATAACAGTCGACTCTCTCGACGGAAGACTCGGGTACCACTAAGACCGGACGATATTGCGCGGGATCAAGCGTCGGACATTCTTGAAAGAGATTGACAGAATGTCCCTCCGTCTCGAGAAAATCTTCTTGGAACGAGAGAATGAACCCTGCGGCCGGATTCTGCGTCCCGAAAGTGTGGACACTACCCGGTGGAACGAAGACCAGTGCGTGCGCCTCAATCGGCAATTGATCGAAATCGATG
Organism: Chthoniobacterales bacterium; assembly: GCA_035939025.1. Classification (GTDB taxonomy): domain Bacteria; phylum Verrucomicrobiota; class Verrucomicrobiia; order Chthoniobacterales; family JAFAMB01; genus JAFAMB01. Next base: position 7,140 of record DASZGG010000397.1, read on the forward strand.
GTGAAGGATGGGGCTCCGCGTTTCATCCAAAATACCTGGTAAAAATCATGCCGGTGCGGACGCTGCCGATTTTGGCGGAGCTGTAGCCCCTCTTCAAGAGTGCCGACATGAAGCTTTTCTTGAGCCCCGGCTAAGTAATCGGAAAATGAAAAGACCGCAGGTTCGACCTTTTTCGGGTTCGGATTTGCATTCACCAACTTGGCCACAACGTTTTGGGATGACAGATAATTACGCTACGCAGAGCACGGCCGCTGAAGCGGTGTACCCGTGGAGAAACGCTTTTCCGCTCACCGGCCCGATCTCTCCGTTGCAGAAGAATCCGGCGAGAGGAAGATCTCCCAAAATGCTCGCGAGCGTTTCGGCGTCGTGGTCCGAGGTACCGAAAAGCCCCTTACCTCGACCGGCACAGGAGAAAAGCAAGATGCCAATCGGGCCCGATAGACCTTTTTTGACGTGTTCCGAAGCGAGAACCAAGTCTTCCCGGGCGGATTTCGAATCTCGCAACTGAAATTGCACTGTCTGACCGACTCTGGGGTAAGCGCCGACTGCGAGCGCACCGATCTGCGGGTCAGCACCCAAGATGTTGCGGATCAAAAAATCTCCCTGTTTGAAGTCGTCGATATACTCAGAGATTGCGAGACCGAGGAACAAGTTGTTCCGAACGGAAACGCGTTGGTCGGCCGGAATACTCAGGAAGGCCGCCTCTAAGGCTTGATAAGCGGGCAGATTTCCGATCTCCAGGATCAAATTCTCTTCGGCTTTGGTGATGGGCGAGGGATCGCCGATAGGCCGGCATCCCTGGCTGACCAGAGGCCGAACCACGAGTCCCTGTTTCAACGCGATCGCCAGTAGCGGAGCAGTGGAGACATCCCCGTCCCGCAGGAGAAAAATCTCGGAGTTGGTGGCGCTAGCCAGTCCGCCGAGAATGGGAATATGCGGATAGGCTGCACTCCATTCATTCAGCCAGCTCTCAACGCCCCCGAAATATGGGTTGGCGAGGACGAGCCAAGAACGTACATCCTCGGCCGAAAAACCGGTGGCCTCGTGCCAGTACTCCGCTCCGGTGGATTCTTCAGCCTGAGCTTCGCTGATTTGGACAACCGCAAAGCTCTCGGAAGGAAGAGAAAACAAGATCAGACTGAACCCGGGTTGATGTTCGATTTCCCGTCTGCTTCCGATGAAGCCCCATCCGGAACATCCTACCAATTGCGGCACATGGCCGTGTAGCCGGATCAACTCTAGAGTGTCTTCGACGTGGGGTCTCCATTCCTGCGTCAGAAACAAAAAACCGAGAGACGCGTTTGTTCCGATCTCGTGCCGCAGCCTTTCAGCAACTTCAACCACCGCTTGCTCGGAGTATTTTCCGACAAAAACCCGCGATGCTGCTCTCGGTGTCATCAAAGGCAATCTACGAGATGGAACCCGAGATTCAAAACCTCGATGATGAATTCGTAAACAAATCGTCTGGATGGATCTTGAGGAAATTAGAGGTTTGCGGCTATCTGAAGGAGAGCATGCGGATCGTGATCACTGGTGGACCCAGCAGCGAGCCGATCGATCAGGTGCGGGCGATCACCAATCGATCGACCGGCGAGTTGGCTGTCAAGCTCGCGCGAAGAGTTGCGGCTTCAGGGCACAGCGTCGAGTTGTTCCTGGGCCAGGGTGCGATCTTTCGCTCTGAGACCGCAAAATATTTTTGGACCAATGAGGACCTCTATCGGCTACTAAGCGATGTCGTTGAGCGTCACCATATCCATGCCGTCTTTCACGCTGCTGCACTGTCGGATTTTGGAGTTGCGAAACTGGACATTCGAGGGGGACACCCGGGTGCCGCGAAGATTTCAAGCGATGCTGAATCCATCCAACTGCGGCTTGTTCCCAAACCGAAGTTGATTCTCCGGCTCCGCGAATTGTTTACGAACGCCTACATCGTGGGTTGGAAGTTCGAGTTGGACGGCACGCTGGAGGATGTTGTGCGGGAAGGCATTCAACAGATCCGGCTCAACCGGACTAACGCGTGCGTGATCAATGGAGCCGCTTTTGGCCCAGGATTTGGTTTTTGTACTGAGAATGGTTTGGTGCACACGACGGAGACCAGGGATGCATTGACAGATTGGTTGGTGGAGATGCTTGATCGCAACGCGCTAGCAGGCGATGGGGGCGAAAGGGACGCGGTCCCGCGCGATCCGGCGGCGCAGGTCTGAAGGTGAAATCTGTTGCATCCAGGTCACGATGAATTATCCTCGAGACTTCTCAGAAGTATGCGCGATTAGCTCAGTGGTAGAGCGCTTGCTTCACACGCAAGAAGTCGCAGGTTCGAACCCTGCATCGCGCACGTATTTGCGAAAGATTCGCCCGCCAGAACAATTCTGGACACTGGTTGGGTGAAGCCTCTAAAATTTTACTTTCCAGCAACATTCAGTTGCCGTCCTGGCCTGGATCGGCCCCAACTAACGATCCCCTTTTGAACGGCGAGGCCGGTGGCGGTGTCTGATATCACTGGTTAAGGCGATCCGGGTTCGCGTGCAGAAGTCTCTCAAACTCCTTGGTTGTACGGAACCCGGATCACTTCTTCAATAACAAATATCGTCAAGGGAAGCTCAAATCCGCCACCGCCGGCCAAATCGATTTACTCGCGGCGGTTTCGATACTCGGACACAATCTCCGCAATCAGCCCCCCAATATCCGGCCTTGATCTGCCAGGGGATAGTCGTCTTAACGCTTCAGATCGCAACCATTCGGCCGCAACAGGGGAGGGTCCACAATCCTCAAGACTCCGCGCGGAGTTGGCATTCGCAGCTCAATATCTTCCAGTCGCACGCCCTCGATCAACACCCCTCTTTTGGGTAATCAACAAACGCTCTTTCGGTTCATAGAGATTCTCCGTGCCGAATGATAGGGTTACTCTATGCATCAAGTCCGGACGCCTTCTGCACTTCATCTTAAACAACGCGGCCGGATCCGATCGCTCGATACGATGACTGTGGGGAAGAGGCGTATGCCGTCGCAAAACCTCATCCACGAACCCAAAAAACACAGATGAAATATCCAACTCCACGCACGCGCCGAATCTTCTTGGCAATCTGGAACGGTCAAAAGCGCATCATAACCCGCCAGCAATCTCCGGACGCGGCAATCGCCTTTCTGGAGGCCTGTAAGTGATCTAGAGCCTGGTTTCTAACATAACGCACCAGGATCATGAGCAACCAGGTCTATTACATACTCGCCCGCGTGGGAGCCAATAGCATCGGTCTCTATGTCGAATCGTCCGACTTCGATTCCGCCTACGATGTCGCAGAAGAGCGCATTGCGCA